>JAYRVB010000201.1:0-3601 GCA_041918775.1 Chitinophagales bacterium | reverse complement strand
TGTGAACCGCCGATCCAGGCAAGTGAATCGTGAATGTTCTCACAACCATCGTATTGCGATTTGGTTACATAGAGGTAATGTTTACCACCATATATCGGATTGAAATTGGCATCCAGCAGCACATCGGATGGATTCCACACCATGTCGCGACCGCGACCATCAGGCTGAATGGCACAACCATCTTCACCGAAGAAGAGATTCAGGCGTGTTCCTGTTTCCACATCGATCGCATAACCAGGGAACCAGCTATAGCCTACATCAGACGGATCTTCAGTACCATCGATATTGCGTGAATTCATTTGACGCATATCCAGTTTGGATTCATCGCGAATGGTATTACATTCTCCTGTTTCAACTACGATACAACGCGACCATTTTGATCTATCGCTGGTAAATACCACATCAACACCAATGGTTTCTTCAATTGGAATTTGTGGGCGTAAACCGGCAATAGAAGTAAGAGGCGTGAATGGAGATTCATCCGTACTAAAGGCAACAATTTCGGTTGGTGCCCAGGTACCACCGAGGATACCTTCAAATACCTGATTCTCATCCGGATTCGGCAACACATCATTTTCCGCAACACCCGCACGGATCCAGTCGAGGAATGTTCCATCATTATCCGGAACACCAGTCAGCCAGATCTTATTTGGATCATTAAAAGTGAGGGTTCCGCTGATCAATCCATTATTTTCTTCTTTTTCTACATATGAACCGGCAACAGTACTACCACCCGGATCAAATACGTTGCGCACGGTTACAGCCAATCCCCAATCGGTGATCACCTGCTCGTTCACAAAATTGATCGGGAAGTCAGATACAACACTCACACCTTCAGTCAGGTTGGTCAACACCCACCAGGTAGAGTCCGGATTCAACGGATTGCTGTTCGTAGAGTCTACGAGGCGCAATTCGAAATCGGCTGCAGGTAAACGCACTGGATCATACACCATCACATCTACAGGTGCCTGACGGCCGAAATAGGTAGGTGTTTTATCGAAACTTGATGTTAAGATAGTATCCACTGTTTCAGGTGTAAGCACCTGGAAGTTTCCACCGTTACCGATACCATCCAATTTGGTGATCTGAGGTCCTGAACCGTATTCAGCGTTCAGCACCATACCACCATTTTCAGGATCCGGTTTATGCGGAATAGCCGTATACACTTTAATGTTCTTGCGGCCTTCCAGATATGGGCGTTTTTGTGAGTTAGGATCTGTTGGATCGTATTCAATGAAATTATTGTATGCATACGACACCACAGAGAAATAATATGTTTGGAAGTTGATCAGGCTAGTCACACCAGATGCAAAAGCATCATCCGTGATCTGGAATGTATGTTTGATACCTTCATCACTTCCATCCACCATTAATTCCGGTACATCTGCGCCGATGTTCACATCAAAATCGTAGTTCACGATCTTCTGCACACCATCTTTCAGGTCGCACTGGAATATGAGTTTTGCTTTTGTTACATCATTATACTCTGATGGAGATACCTGAGCATTTTCCAATTGATAGATCTTATATCCCTGGAAATTAAATGTGCTGTCTGTTGCATTCGGATTAGCTTCCAGAACGCTATCAGGTAATTCAGAGATGATGCTCACTAATAAAGGATCAGTTTCTGAATATGACTCGCCAATATTATTAGATGTTGGTCCGTTGGTCAGCGACAATACGATCTCCTGATCCAATTCGCGGATATTCATATCCGGTGCATCAGGACCACCGATCAACTGGAAGTCGGCATCAAAGAGTGACTGCGCTTTTTGGTCGGCAAGTTTTGCAAGGTCAAATGAAGTCTGACAACCACCTGATACTGGAGGACGCACCCAAATAGCACCTACTACAATTTCGTTCTTTGCACCAGGCAACAGGGTGAATGGACCTGAAGATTGCAGGTAGCGACGGTCGGCCGCAGGATTGCTCTCAGTACATTCGCTCCAACCTGTAGGGTCTGAAGGATCGCTTGGGAAGATAAAGTTTGAGGCTTCAGTTCCACCGTATCCGTTACCACCATAAGTAAATGGAGAACCATCTTTCCAGGTTCCCGACATATATCCATAATAGTGAGCTGCAACCTCTGGGTTACCGATCACCGAAAAGTCGTTGTTATAATAAAGGAACGCTGCCATACCCAGGCGGAAACTATCAACGATAGCGCCGTCTTCGGTAATGTATTTGATTGGTCCTTGGAAAAAGTCTGTTCCGAAAATTGGAGGATTGTTACCATAGTTTGGTGAAGTAGGTCCATCCACAAGGTCACCATTATAACACATACCTAATGAAAGGGCAGTATCACAACCTACCCAGTCGTCGTCATACGCACCTAAGTCAGAGTCAACCCACTGTCCAAAATAAGTAGAGTCGAGTGCTGTAGTCGCGTAGTTAATTACTTTGTAACGATAGAAGGTCATATCGTTGATCTCATCATTTGTCTGGAATCCGAAGGCCATCGCCTGAATTTCCACACCGATGGCATCACCGCCTGATTCTGTGTGAATGTTTCCTTTATCATTATATACCCAGAAGATCGCCTGATCGCCATCTACATCCGGATATTCACCCAATTCAGGCGAATAGATACCATCAAAATTCACATCCACAAACGGTGCGAGGTCTTTTTGCACCAGGATGGATTCGCCTGCTTTACCAACGGCATAAGTATTACCTACACCAGGCCATTCGCGGATGATCTGTGGGATCTCATTTTCCGGAATCAAAGAAGCTGTTTGCGCAAGACCAGGGTTTCCACCGTAGGAAATGATCGTTTCAAAAAAGTCATCGATCTCAGTGCGGTTGATCTTCCAATGACGGTCGTAGGCATTACAGGTAGCCTCTTCAATGGTACCGTCAGCATCCAATGGTCCCGGCCAAAAGTCGTTACCACTTTGACGATACGTTTGTGCGGCTATCTTCAACTGACCACCGGCATCGATACCACCTATCCACAAAGCACCTGCAAAGCTGGAGCTTACCGGGATGATACCTGTTGACGGGTCAACCTTTGGGATCTCATACTTTGCATCATTCTGCAAATCCCACCAAAAGTCACCGGCACCTAACAAGCGTGCACGCACGTTATTAATGTCGAGATCAACCTGAGTTGTAGCATCAGCACAACCGGCAGTCAGCCTTGCATAATTAGAGCTGCGTTTTCCGGTAATACCAACGTTCTCTTTTGCCTGAGCGCTAAAACCCAGGAAAAGGGACAGAATTACAAACCAAATCTGCTTTTTATGTAACATATTCACTGGTTTACTTTTTTACAATTAGAAGTCAAATGATACACCAAGACGGATCCTGCGCGGAATGCTATAGTTATCAGGATTAGCCATCTTTATATTATAAAGGTCAACGAAAGATGCAGAATTCACTTGTGCGCTGATAGATTCAACACCTTCAGCAGAAGTCAGATAACCATCATCTGTTGGGTTACCGGTATAAGGATACACGGCAATGATGTTCTGGTTATTGAAGAGGTTCTGCACCCACAAATAAACGTTCATGGTAACAGGACGATCGTTTGCACCCATGTTGAAATAAATAGAACGATCTAACTTGATATCTGTTCTAAAGTGCCAAGGCAAACGAGAAC
>JAYRVB010000200.1:0-7139 GCA_041918775.1 Chitinophagales bacterium | reverse complement strand
AGACGCCCTTTTATACCTCAAATTGGATTACCACATGGGCGATGAAGGCACTTTCACCCGCCATTACACTTATGTACTCTGGGATACCGGTAAATAAAAAATCATGTATTTTTGTGGTAAAGCATCTGCCATGAAAAAATACCTTGCGATCCTGTTGTTCAGTCATAGTGTTTTTGTAACAGCACAATCCCCAATGCGACCAGCGGATGGAGGTGGAGAAGCGCCCATGGAGTTTCATGATGAATTGAGCACTGAAGAACGGGCCATCATTTGGCAGAATATTCAAGACAACGAATCGTATCTCAAGACCAACGGAAAATGGCCTGAAAACTTCGGTACAAAAATGTCCGCCCTGGCGCTAGAGTTTCCATTGGCATGGAATACCGGTTTCTCCGACTATGGATTCTATGGTATTTCTAATTATGTTGATCACAATAATGCTTATCCGAATGTGTTAACGGATTATTTCTGTGGTAATCGCACCTACGATACAGATGCCGGATACAATCATCAGGGCATCGATTATTTTTTATGGCCTTTTACCTGGGACATGATGCTCGATGGCGCGGTGCAGATCGTGGCTGCAGCTCCGGGTATGATCGTGGGCAGATATGATGGAAACTTTGATCAAAATTGTGCGTTTAATCCCGGAAGCTGGAATGCGGTGTACGTGCGTCATGACGACGGCTCACTGGCCTGGTACGGCCATATGAAAAACGGCTCAGTAACACCAAAAGCGCTTGGCGAAACCGTTGAAGCAGGCGAATACTTAGGACTCGTTGGCAGCTCCGGAAATTCTACAGGACCACATCTGCATTTTGAATTATATGACGCCGACAATAATCTGATCGACCCTTATAATGGTGCCTGCAATAGTTGGAATGCAGAATCATGGTGGGCAACACAGCCGGATTATATTGAACCACGGATAAATCGCATCATGACACATGATGTACCGCCGATATTTAATCCATGCCCCGAACCGGAAACCATCAATGCTGTAAATGTATTTTCTCCGGGACAGCTCTGTTATTTCGCCTTTTATGCAGCTGATCTGGGTGAAACCGATCTGGTGCATCTTTCTATTACCGATCCATTTGGCGAGGCATTATACGATTGGGAATGGTATCAACCATTTCCCTACTATAGTGCATCTTATTGGTATTGGTGGTATACGCTACCTGACGGACCTGAGGGTATTTGGACTTGGGAAGCAGAATTAGCCGGAGAGACCTATACACACAGCTTTCAACTTGGAAACGCCATAAATATTGAGGACCCTGCTCAAGCAGCAGCCGATTTACAGGCATGGCATAGTGGCAACACCCTGACCATGGCATTCAACACACCAGAGGCAGGTACTTACACAGTTAATGTGTGTTCAGGCACCGGCGCACTTGTGGAAAGTTTCAGGGCTGTTTGTAACGCCGGCAATAATCAATATGCATTGCCAACAACATCCTGGGCATCGGGCATGTACCTGATCCAGGCCATCCCTGAATCGCAGGAAATGGCGAAGCCCCTGATCGCCAAGGCCTTAGTGGCTAAATAAAACAACTTCACCGACTATACCTGAAATGCCTGACGCCTGTTTTCGGCAACAGGCAGCTCTTTTTGACGCTTTCCTGATAGTAAAAATTGTTAAAACCCAACTACAGAAAGAATTTTCACGTTAATTTTACATGAGAATATTTAATATGCGTATTGCTATACTCCTCATCGTATGCGCTATAGGTGTGTGTCCAAAGCTGAATGCACAAAGCCTGAGCGACCTCAAAATGACCCTGCCGTCGCTTGAAGAACGCTATGATATGGATTACCATATTGAAGGCATTTGGCGGGTTACAGCCGACACTTTAGTTGGTCTTGATCTGGCACAGTACGAAGAATTTCGTGCTATTGATGAAGACGTATTCATATTTGATCCTACCACCGGATTTCACATCCAGTTGTTCAGCGTAAATAAAGCAATAGAAAATTACACCTATCGCTTTAAGCAGGATGCTGATGACCTCGATTAATTTTTCTGTTAAAACGTATTTGTGAAAAAGTTACTCCTCTTATACCTTTTCTTTGCGTTGGTGCGTGTGTTACATGCACAAACCTATGATCATCCTACCGCCGGCATTGATGGCACATACGTTGGTGATTGCATGGTGAATACCTGCACTGGAACTTATTATGATGACGGCGGCCCGGCTGGCGATTACGACAATAATATTTCCAGCTATTACCGAGTGTTTTGTCCTGACGCGCCCGGAATGTGTATGACTGCAACGTTTACTTCATTCAATGTACAAAATGATTGCTCCAAAGATTACCTGACCATCGGTAATGGCGCCACTCAAAATAGCACCACCATTGCTATTCCGGGTGTCACTACTGTGGTTGCCGGTCAGAATAGAATTTGCGGTACACCCCCTGTACCATTTTCAGCCACAGCTACTAATGCATCGGGCTGTTTGGTAATGCGCTTTACTTCTAACGCAACGAATGAGGCTGCAGGATGGGCAGCAACGTTAAGCTGCACGCCATGCGTGGTTGGACCAACAGACACAGATCCTAACGATTGTATCAATGCAATAGAAGTGTGCAACGATCTACCTGTTTCAGGTGTGGAGAGTGGCCCGGGATTAGTTTCTGAATCTTGTCTGGGTTGCACGGCAGGAGGTGAAAATTACTCAACATGGTATTATTTCTGCTTCGAAACCGGAGGCACTTTTGCCTTTACCATCGACCCGGTAACCAATACCGATGACTATGACTTTGCCTTGTATGGACCCGGAGTTACATGTGGTGCATTGGGCACCCCTGTGCGTTGCAGTTACGCCGCCTCCACAGGGAATACAGGTTTGAAATCGACAGTGGCAGATGTATCGGAAACAGTAACCGGAAATGGATGGGTGGATACACTTCACGTGGAAGCCGGTGAATGTTATTATCTGATGGTAAATCACTGGTCTCCACCGGTTACAGGGTATACAATCGACTGGGAACTTACAGATGGTGCCACTTTCGTTGATTGCGACCTGTTGCCTGTTACGTTGACCTACTTCACAGGCGAAGCCTACGACAACAATACTATCGCCTTGCAGTGGGAAACCGCTACTGAATTGAATAACGATTATTTCGACCTTCAGCGCTCACCTGATGGAGTGCATTTTGAACCCTTCATGCAGGTAGATGGAAAAACAAATACCACTACAAAAACAACCTACTTCGGTGTAGATCTACATCCTTTTGAAGGAAGTAATTACTATGCACTCACCCAGGTTGATATCAATGGAAAGTCAACCCACCTAGAAACGATCAGCGTCGACATGCGTTACAATGACGAAATGGGTACTATTCAGATCTACGACCTGTCGGGTAAAGTGATGATGGAAGAAAACGTATACAGAAGCCAGATCGCCATCATGTTGGAAACGTTGTCATTGCAAAACGGTGTATATGTATATCGCTACCTGCAAGCCAACGGGGTTGAAGAAAGCGGTAAGTTCTCGATCGTTCAGTGATCACCTTTTTGGTGTTTTATGTGAATATCTAGCTTTGTGGCCATAATTTTGTGGCATGCAGTTTCTTGTCCGCACCTTTACTTTATTCTTGTGTATCTGCAGCCTGTCGCACGCACTTGGCCAAACGCAGGGGCCTCAGGTAAGCTCAGGGAAAGTTGACAGATATACCAACTTTGCCAGTCAGTTTGTGCCTGCAAGAAATGTAGATGTTTGGCTACCTGATCACTATGCTCCCGAAAAAAAATATGCCGTAGTGTATATGCATGACGGCCAAATGCTTTTTGATGCCGCTCAGACCTGGAATAAGCAGGAGTGGAATATAGACAGCACTGTGGGCAGTCTGATACAGCGGCAGGAAATACAAGACTGCATCGTTGTAGGCATTTGGAATATCCCTGAACGCAGGAAACGCGAATACTTCCCTCAGGATGCTATGCAATTCATCGACCCCCTGTTGATGGACAGTGTCCGCAGCGTTGAATGGCAAAACGACATGGGTCAGGCCAATGCCTATCTTTCGTTCATAGTGCGTGAATTAAAACCCTTCATAGATAACAATTATGCAACCTACACCGACAGAAAACACACCATTATTGCAGGTAGTAGCATGGGTGGATTGATCTCCTTATATGCCATTTGTAATTACCCTGCAATTTTTGGCGGAGCCATTTGCATGTCGACACACTGGCCTGGTAGCTTAAAAGTGATCGACGATGAGATTCCTGAAGGATTGATCAAATACTTTAAAAAAAACCTACCCAATCCTAAATACCACAAGATCTATTTCGATTATGGAACAGAAACGCTCGATAAAGCATATGGGCCTTTCCAGAAAGAAATGAATGAAGTGATGCGGAAAAAAGGGTATAAAAAAACCAGCTTCCTCGTAAAGGTGTTCAATGGAGATGATCACTCCGAACATGCCTGGGCAAGACGATTTCACCTGCCGCTAACCTTTATGCTAGGCGTTAAGTAACAGATCATTCAATATTTTACAAAGCGAACAGCTTCCAAAATATTGCCACTTGCCAGGCGTGTATTCAGCATATAAGTGCCATTGGCCAGGTGTTGTAATGGTAACACCGTAGTATTCATCCCTTCGGCAAGATTCAATTGTTGTATAGCTACACGTTGACCAAGTGCATCAATGATCTCCAGGGTTGCCAGGTCTTTTTGTGACGACTGGATAGTGACATGTGCGAAATCCGTTACCGGGTTTGGATAGATGACCACTTCCGTTTCACCTGTCGCATCTAATGTGATCAGGATCACTTCACTATAAGTAAAGGTGCCATCTATATCCACCATTTTCAGTCGATAGTAATTATGCCCATGTAATGGCGCATCGTCAACCAACTGGTAATCGAGTGGCAGATAGGATATTCCTGCCGCACTCACCTCCCCTATCGCCATAAAGATATCTCCATCAGCAGCCCGCTCAACCACAAAATGATCTGTATTCATTTCTGTTTCGGTAGTCCATACCAGTAAATTGGTTGCGCCCATGTTCCAACCATCGAATGTGGTCAATTCCAATGGTAAGAGAAAGCATGCTTCCGTTTGCATCAGGAAGGCACCTTCGTCCGCACCCACATCAGGTGTGGTGCCTGAGCGCACATCCCCTTCATAGTCGGTAAGTATGCCCGCGATCACCTGCGCATTGCTCTCTGCGTAATTTGTTGATCCGGGTGTCAATTTGAGGTTATCGGGATAAACAGCGCCGCCTGCAAATGGAGGTACATCAAAATGTGTATTACTTTCTGCAGGTGACATAAATGTCCGATATAAACCAGTTCCCGGGCCTATTACATTAAAGCATTCATCATTATTGAGGTTCCTGGTTGCATCGGTAAATGCACCGCCATATGCGTATCCATTAATATTCGATGTGTTGAATCCGCCTTCCGTATAAATATAATTCCACGTTTGATTATTGATATAATAGTAATTATTATCAGATCCCATGAAATTCAGCGGAGCCGTATAGGCCACGCCGACTGACGACATTCGGACACAACTGCCTAATCCAGTGCCTGCCGGTGTGCCATTTATGTAAACAATATTGTTATTAAAATTCATGGTTAAAGCCGGACTAAAATTCAATCCTGTAAAGCCAAAACCTGTACCTGATGTACTAAGCGGAGCACCATATCCGAAAGCGATGGTATTGTACCGGACATTCCAAGTACCGCCTGACCCGGTGGCGTATATACCCTGAATGGCCAAAATATCCGAAGTACTTGGGGTTGAAAATCTCTGCATGAAGTTATTATAAATATTCATGATATTGGTGCTTGTCAGATACAACCCATATACCTGTCCGTTTGTAGCTACTGTTGAATAATTATTAAAACTATTTCCATAAATCGTTACCACAGGCGTATTGAGTGTCAATATCATACCCATTACATCATGGTTTGAAGAAGTAACTCCTGTATGCTGAAAATTCTCAAATGTATTTCCATAAAAGGTAATAAACGATCCCGGAGTCCCGCCGCTCATGGCAGCACCATATATATAACCGGAAAATGATGCCGAACTGCTCAGATTCCGAATGGAATTGTTATAAAAAGTGAATGGTCCGCTACCTACAGTTGGGAAATATGCGACAATACCTACAGCACCGGTATTTGAACTGGTAGTGGACATGCCGTCTACACTATTATTATAAAAAACATAACTCACATTTGAAGACGAGACTGTAGAGGCTGCAGAAGCTAGATTATAGGCCGCCATGTATCCGCTTCCCGACATGTTTGTTACCGAATTTCCAAACACCTCATTGCCAGACGTCATTGCATCAATATAAAATGCACAATTATACATAGTAGCCACACTCGAACCGGTGGTCATATTGGAAACCTGGTTATTATACACCATTTTATCCTGGTTCACAGAGGAGGAAATGCGCACAGCACATGCCGACCCGTTCTGGGTGGTAGGAATACCAAAACCATCGATCACATTATCATGAAACTCCTGACTGCCTGTCGCGCTTCCATTTGCCGAATAATACCCATAATAAATGCCTGTAGTGCTGGCAATGGTTTTATAATTATTATATAAATAGTTACCTGATACTTCTGTGAACGGACTGGTCACGCTATTGTAGATCAGGTATAAGTTGCCGGTCACATCGGTATTCAACACATTGTTAGTAATGTCATTGTCTGCAATGGTTACCGAATTTGCATTCAGTACATTATCAATAGCTAAAAATTCACCACTCGGAAACCCGATCACTCCCGGGTCGTCATAAAAGGTGCAGTTGTGAATCGTATTGCCCACAATATTTACGTTATCGGCGCCAACACCTGAAGTACTTCCGGTTTTGATACCCTTCATGGTGGTGCTGTTCTCGTGTGCATACAGGCTGATATCATTATTGTTGATCGACATGACCTGCAGTTGATTTCCACTTATCGGCCCTGAGATGAAAACGCCATATAGTACATTCGAATGTGGCTCCAATCCGCCGACAGAACTTTGGATGGTATTGTCCGTAACCGTGATACTGTTCTGGTATATAGCATATACGCCACTTGACCTCGAGGTGCCAGATAGTGCATCATTTCCAAATCGGTTAATGGAGTTCCCGTTACCTAAAATGCCAATATTGTTATT
>JAYRVB010000199.1:0-8818 GCA_041918775.1 Chitinophagales bacterium | reverse complement strand
CGAGAGGACTCACCAGAATGTTTCCCGATGATACGTGGATCGTTTACGATTCGATAGCCGACAATATTGCCGGCACGCATATCAATTGTTTGCACCGCAGCAACGATGGCACTTTGTGGATAGGTACCCGGTATAACGGAGTCACTAAATTTCAGGCAGGTGTTGCAGAAAACAACAATTTTCTGAACTCCGGCATTAACGACAATTTCACTCGCGCCATCACAGAAGATGCGCATGGCATGTTGTATATCGCAAACAACGCCGGCATAAACACCTACCAGATCGCTACAGACGATTGGCTTTTTGTATATACACTGTATACTGCACCACTCACCTCCGATAAGATCAACGCCATAGGGTTCGACAGTGCGGAAACTTTCTGGATCATTTCACATCACGGAGTTGCACGTGCCGATAGTGCAAATTACTGGGCGCAATTCTTTTCCGAAAACAGCGACCTTTCGCACAATACAACAGACGCTTTGTATATAGATGCGCACAACAGAGCCTATGTTGGCACCTATGGTGGTTTATGTTTTTATGATGACCCGGGCACATTGAGTACGCCTGAACTCAGCTTACATCTCTATCCAAATCCCACATCGCATACCTTACAACTACAAACCTCTCACCCATTTGCCAATGAGGCGAGCATTAGCATACTGGATATGACAGGAAAAATTTGGATCCACGAACAAGTGGCCGATGCGGTTTACGGAACTTGTATGTATACCATCAGTATCGAATCTTTACCAAAAGGTTGCTATCAGGTATTATTCATGAATACCGATAACAGCACTGCAGCATCGTTCATCAAAATATGAACGATACGCCATCAAATACATGAACATGCATTCCTTACTTTACTTTCTGTGCAAAATGTTTAGGCCATAATCAGTACCTTTAATGTAAGGTATTGGACATGGCGTATCACTGTTTAAAGGATGCCCTTTCATTACATTATTGTTTTCACCTATCTGCTGAACCATGGAAGAGCTCATCACATACGAAGACTTTTTGAAACCGGAAATTCGCACCGGCACCATACTCACTGCACAACCTTTTCCCGCAGCACGCAAACCGGCTTTTCAACTGACCATTGATTTTGGACCATTGGGTATAAAGCGTTCAAGTGCACAGATCACTGCACACTACAGCATGGAAGAACTGGTGGGAAAACAGATCGTTGCAGTGGTCAATTTTCCTGTAAAACAGATAGCTAATTTTTTTAGCGAGTGTCTGGTATTGGGCGTAGTACAATCCGATGATACGGTTATACTGCTGCAACCGGATAAACCGGTAGCGAATGGCTTGCGTATTGCCTAGAGTAGCGTGTTACCCACCGGCAAGCTTAAACCCATAACCTAATCTGGTCAAAATCTGTGCGATCTTTTGTCGGTGATCACCCTGTATAATGATCTCCCCATCTTTCGCGCTACCGCCGGTGCCTAATTTTGTTTTTAAGGTCTTGCACAATGCTTCCAACTCGGCATCCGCACCAACAAAATCTCTGATCACCGTTGCCGTTTTTCCGCCGCGATGATTTTTTTCCAACCATACGCGCAATTGCTGCTGCCTGGGCGCGATCGTTTCTTCGGTATGCTCCTCCTGTGGTGGTGTATAGTTTGGATCTGTACTGTATACTAATCCACTTAGGTCGGACAGATTGAGTTTTTTCTTGGCCATATCAATTCAGATTAGGATGCATCAGCACGGAGAGTGCTTGTGGAATGATCTCGATATGAAAATCTTTTTCCTTTACTGCAGTTTCACCATCTATTTGTAAATGCGTATACAAAGGTGTTTGTATGCGCACGCTGGATGCCCGATAAAGTGTAAAGTGCTTAGCATGCATATGGGTTCGCGTAAACACCTGGAATACCGCCAGCGGAATTTTCCAACGTGGAATATCTCCGAGCACAACAATATCCATGATCCCATCCTGCAAACTCGCTTTAGGTGCCACTTTTACATTGTAGCCGTATTGATTGGAATTACACACATTGATCATAAACGCTTTGCCATGCACATGCGTTTCACTGATATCGGCACTAAAAGTAAACGCATCAAAAGAACGCACACTGCGTATGGCACTCCATGCATAAGTCAGAAAACCTCTGGTTTCCTCACGACTAAACACCTTGGCCACAAACGCATCAAATCCAATACCGATCAAGCTAAAGAAATATTGATCATTCACCTTACACACATCAATTCTGCTGATGTGATAGGCATTGATGATCTGCAGCGTAGAACGGATGTTTATGGAATACCCGAGATGTCGCGCAAGTCCGTTGCCACTTCCACTCGGTATGATGGCTAATGCAGTGTTTGTGCCAACCAATCCTGTAGCCACTTCATTCACACTGCCATCTCCACCTGCAACCGCCACCACATCAAATCCATCCTGCGCCGCTTGCGCCGCCAGTTCTGTGGCGTGTCCCCTCCGTTCGGTATAAATAATATCGTACTGAAACCGCGCATGATCCAGATAGGTATCGATCAATCTGGGTATCCTGTCTTTGCGCTTCACACCCGCTATCGGGTTGATAATAAAAAGAATGCGCTTCCTCACTCGGCAACCAGTTTATTATGGATCATGGCCTTATGATGCGTTTGAATGATCGCTTTGATCTTATCCTGCATGGCCACTGTTGCATCCGGGTAATCGTGCATTTTATTATAGGTAAGCGAACTGTCGGATTGATATTCATACAAACCTATCGTTCTGCCTCCATTAAATATCAGGGCAAACTCCTGATTGATCAGCACATAATCTGAACTATGATAATTATAAGCATAGCGTTCAGCAGTCTGATCAAATACAGAATTACCAAAAGCCATATACTTTCCGGAATACCCCAGATAATCCAAAACAGTTGGCATCAGGTCTGATTGTTGCACAACCATATCATTCTTCCCGGCAAACTCACCATCGGGCCTATACAACAACAACCAGGTAGAATGCGCACCAACCTGCTCCTGATAAAATTCGTGTTCAGGCAGCGGAGGACCGGGATGATCGGCAGTTAAAATAAATAAGGTGTTATCGTACCAGGGTTGTTTTTTTGCTTCTTCAAAAAACTGTTTCAAGGCATAATCGGCATAACCCACCACCTCAAGCATCGGGATAGGTCCTTTTGGAAATTTACCTTCATATTGCTTCGGCACCGTAAATGGGTGATGTGAGCTGATGGTAAAGATCTCTGTGTAGAACGGCCCATCCAGTGTGCTCATTTTCTGTGCCGTCCAGCGCAGAAAGGGCTCATCGAATATGCCCCAGTTGCCATCAAAATCTGCGTCGTTGCCGTATTCTGTTCTGCCAAAATACCCGGTAACACCGGCCTGCTGCATGAAGCGATCGAACTGCATGGAGCCATTATTTGCACCATGGAAGAAATAGCTCTTATAACCGATCTTGTTCAACAAAGTGCCGATTCCTTCAAAATCATTATTTTGATATACAGAACTGATGAATGGCTCCTCCATTAAAACTGGTATACCTGTAGTAACAGCAACCACACCCTGATTAGAAGATTTCCCATTTGAATAGGCATTCGTAAATGCCATCCCCGAGGCGAGTAAGGAATCTAAGAAAGGTGTATATCCCTCACCATTATTAAAATAACCAATGTATTCTTTTGAAAAACTTTCCAACAGGATCACACATACATTTTGCTTCCTACCTGTTTTGCGCAAACTATCCGGCATTTGATAATGCAGACTGTTTTCGTGATATATATTGAATTGTTTAGCCAGATCCTCCTCATTAAAATAGGTCGGTTCTATCAATTGCCTGTGGCCAAAGGCGTATATCACAGAGAATGGGGTGTTAATGATAAGCGAGGTTAGCCGACCATCATCTACATAATCAGTTGCACGTTCCGGTGACAAAGGTTGTTGCATACTTCCTCTTGCACCGATAATGCTGAAGGTAAGCAACACCACCATGATCACGATCTGGTAGGGATAGTGAATGAGTCTGGGCGCGTGAAAATGGATCTTTTTCACCCGATGTAATTCCGTTTTCCGATACAGATATTCCACACCGAGTATCAATACAAACGCGATCAGGAAGATCAGCCAATAGTCTTTGATCACCTGCGGCAAAATATTTGCGTCGCCGGTTAATCCGAGTTCATGGGTGGAGGTGCGTTTAAGTCCGTATTCGTAATAGATCCAATCTCCGCTCTCCAACAACAAAGCCACACCGTTGAAGGTATAGAACAATATTTTCAAGGTGCGCTGATACCAGGCTTTGTCAAACCATGGATTGGGAATGAGGTGCAGGAGGATAAAAATGGCATTGACATATATGATACTGGCAATATCGAAACGAATGCCATAGATCATAAGCATCCCAAAATCGCCGGGAGGGATATGTGGGAAGAATTCTTTGTTGAATAAGAAGAATAAAAGCCGGCAAACAGTGTACAACATCAACACGATGCCCAATCGCTTGAGCAGGAGTTCAACATGGAGAAGTTGTTCCTTAAGTTGCATATGCTGTACAAAGATAAGAAATACCCCTGCTGCAGCCCGGAAAATTCACATGGTTTAACTGTTCTGGCCGATCACCGCCTTAAAGCTCAGGTCGAGGCTCTTTACGGAATGGGTAAGTTCTCCCACGGATATGAAATCGACACCTGTTTCGGCAATGGCTTGTACGGTTTGCAGATTGACGCCTCCCGAAGCTTCGGTTTCCACCTGTTTGCCAACCATGGCAACACCTTCGCGCAGGCGATCCAATGGAAAATTATCAAACATGATCCTGTGCACCCTGCCTGTCTTTAATACATGTTGCACATCATCCAGGCTTCGCGTTTCCACTTCAATGCGAAGGTCAAGTTCATTGTCGTGCAGGTATTGCAACACGCGATTGATGGCTGCCTCAATACCACCACAAAAATCGATATGATTATCCTTGATCAGGATCATATCATACAATCCAAATCTATGGTTATGCCCGCCGCCGATGCGCACGGCCCATTTTTCGAATGCGCGCAGTCCTGGTGTGGTTTTGCGGGTATCCAAAATGCGCGCCTGGGTATGTCGCACCGCCTGGACAAATTGGTTGGTTCTGGTAGCGATGCCACTCATACGCTGCATGAAATTGAGCATGGTACGCTCTGCTACCAGCAGCGCCTGCACCCTGCCATGGGCCAAAAAAGCCACATCGCCGGGCTCCACGCGTGCGCCATCCGGAATAACAACGTCAACCTCCAGTTCGGGGCTGACGTGTTTTAAAATATGTTCGGCTAATTCAACGCCGGCCAGGATGCCATGCTCTTTAACGAGCAAGCGGGCAGTGCCCAGGGCATCCGGGTCAATGGTGGCTAAAGTGGTGTGGTCGCCTTCCTGAATGTCTTCGATGAGTGCCTCATCCAATACATCGATCAGGTCCCAGATCTGCACATTATTCATTTTCGAAGCTCAATTCCTGGATATAGAATTTCTCGCCCTTTTTCTTCAGATACACATAAGTGCGGAAATTACCTTTATCCGTGGAAAGTGTGCCAATGGCGTAATGCGCATTGTTGCCTCCGGAAGGTCCGTTGTGTTTAAAACTGAAGCTTTTAGGCTTATTCTTGGTGAAAAAGTCTTTTACAATAGCCTCAGCCTGACTCTTGCTATATGCCCCCTCTTTGTTGCCGATCTTCACCTCCACTGTATTGTCAAAATACCCGGCAAGCGCCTTACTGTCACCGGCTTTGATGGCAGAAGCTATGCTGTCGAGGTCATCCACAACAGTGGCGAAAATGAGAAACGGAACAACCAACAGAGTGGTCATCAGTTTCGTTCTTGAATGCTGTAACATGGTTGCAAATTTGGTCAATGCTGAAGTAATTGCTAAAACCATACCAAAATTAGTGTTTTTTGTCCTTTAGCACTCTATTCTGCCAAATTCCATGCTGTGCATAACCCCTGCGCCGTAAATTTGCCCTATGAACGGAAGAAAAAAAGCCATGCTGATCATTATGGATGGCTGGGGACACGGAGAAAACGCCGCGGCAAGCGCCATTGCTCAGGCGAAAACCCCGAATGTAGACAGTTACTATTCCCGCTATCCCAACGCTGAACTGCGCACCGACGGCGAGTTTGTTGGTTTGCCGGAAGGGCAAATGGGTAATAGCGAAGTAGGACACCTCAACTTAGGTGCCGGGCGTATCGTTTACCAGGAACTCCAACGCATTTTTGTGGCTATCCGAAACGGCGAACTCGCCGCCAACAAAACACTACTAAAGGCTTTAGATCATGCCAAACAGCATCAGAAAAAAGTACATGTACTCGGGTTGGTATCTGATGGAGGCGTACACAGCCACATCAAACACCTATTTGCCTTGTGTGATATTGCGAAAGACAATGGAATCGCAAAAGATCAATTGTGCATCCATGCATTTACTGATGGCAGAGATTGCGATCCGAAAAGTGGTTTAGGTTTTATTCGCGACCTGCAAAAACATCTGCAAAACAGTTGTGGACAAATTGCGAGTGTATGTGGCAGATATTATGCGATGGACAGAGATAAAAGATGGGAGCGCATTCAGAAAGCATACGACCTCCTTGTCCATGGAAGGGGTCATGCTACTCAGGATCCGGCAGCTGCCATTGCTGAAAGTTACACCAATCAGCTCACCGACGAATTTATTCTGCCTATCGTTTGCACAGATGCAGCAGGCACACCACTTGCAACCATCAGTGGAGGAGATGTGGTGATCTGTTTTAATTTTAGAACAGACCGATGTCGACAGATCACACGTGCACTCACACAGGAAGCATTTCCTGATTTCCAGATGCAACCGATCCCACTGCATTATGTGACCATGACCCGCTACGACCAGACCTTCAAACAGGTGGAAGTGATCTTCGAATCAGATGACCTCACGCATACACTTGGTGAAGTGCTGGAAGCAAATGGCAGGACACAAATTCGAATCGCTGAAACAGAAAAATATCCGCACGTTACCTTCTTTTTCAGCGGAGGACGCGAAAAGGAATTTCAGGGCGAACGGCGCATCATGCTCAATTCACCAAAAGTAGCCACCTATGATCTGCAACCGGAAATGAGTGCGTTTGGTGTAAAAGATGCTATTGTTGAAGCCATTCAACAAGATCCTCCTGACTTCATTTGTCTCAACTTCGCAAATGCAGACATGGTTGGACATACCGGTGTATTCTCCGCGGCCATTCGCGCCTGTGAGGCAGTAGATACCTGTGTGGGTGAAGTGGTGGAGGCTGCATTAGCTCAGGGCTATGCGATCATACTCACGGCAGACCATGGTAATTCAGACCTGGAGATCAATCCGGATGGCACACCGAACACACAACACAGTACAAATCCTGTACCTGTTTTTTATATCGATGCTGCGCCTGCCTTCAGCAGGTTAAAAAATGGCAAACTGGGTGATATCGCTCCTACCCTATTAAGCATCATGGGCATCGATATTCCTTCTGCTATGAGCGGTGAGGTGTTGGTTTCCTGAAACTCAGGCCATCTCGCTATAGTACTTGAAAAACCAGGGGAGGGTTTCAATACCTTTATAGTAATTGAATAACCCGTAGTGTTCATTCGGACTATGAATGGCATCGCTGTTCAAACCAAATCCCATTAAGATGGATTTAGCGCCCAGTACTTTTTCAAACATGGCCACAATAGGAATCGACCCACCTTCGCGAGTAGGAATTGGTCGCTTGCCGAATGTTTTTTCCATCGCTTTGATAGCGGCCTGCATAGGTGGAAAATCCAATGGCACCACTACCGGCTCACCACCATGATGGTGTGTAACTTTTACCTTGACATATGGCGGTGCGATGCGATTAAAATGCGCATCAAAAAGTTGTGCGATCTTTTCTGATGACTGATTCGGCACCAGACGCATGCTAATCTTTGCATAGGCTTTACTTGGCAGTACAGTTTTACTGCCTTCTCCGGTATAACCTCCCCAAATACCATTTACATCCAATGTTGGTCTGATCGATGTGCGCTCGAGTGTAGTATATCCTGCTTCACCTTTTACTTCACGTATGTCGAGGTCTTTCTTATATGCTTCTAAGCTGAAAGGTGTTTTAGCCATTTCAGCGCGCTCCGCATCAGCGATCACTTCCACATCATCATAAAAGCCTTCGATCGTAATATGCCCGTTTGCGTCGATGAGTGAACTGATCATATCGCATAAGGTATTGATCGGATTGGCAACTGAACCACCATACACACCGGAGTGCAGATCGCGATTTGGCCCTACCACTTCAACTTCCATGTACGTAAGTCCGCGCAATCCAACGGTTACACTAGGCACATCATTCGCAATGATAGAGGTATCAGAGATAAGGATCACATCACAACTCAACAAAGCCGTATTTGCCTGGATGAATGTGGCCAGATTTGGCGAGCCTACTTCTTCTTCTCCCTCAATGATGAATTTCACGTTGCAAGGCAAGGCCTGATGTTGCATCATCGCTTCAAACGCTTTTACATGCATGTACACCTGACCTTTATCATCACACGCGCCACGTGCGTATATCTTTCCATCCTTCACCACCGGCTCAAATGGTGGAGAGTCCCAAAGATCTACCGGATCTGCCGGTTGCACATCATAATGCCCGTAACACAACACCGTAGGTTTTGCCGGATCAATGATCTTTTCTGCAGTTACGATCGGATGACCTGCTGTAGGATGCACGGTCACCTGATCGGCTCCGGCTTTGCGCAAACTTTCTGCTACTGCTTCGGCAGTGCGTGCCACATCACCTTTATATTTTGGATCTGCGCTTACACTTGGGATACGTAACAAGGTAAGGAGCTCCTCCAGTAATCTGT
>JAYRVB010000198.1:0-4256 GCA_041918775.1 Chitinophagales bacterium | reverse complement strand
GCGCGCACGGATTAATGAAAGCAACAGGTTCCTATAAAGACCACGTTGGATATGATATCATCGTTCAACCGGATGACCGGATCGCTGTATGTGGTTCAGTTTCAGGAGGCATGGGCAATCCTCGGATGTTTGCCATGCGTTTTCTGCATCAGGAGATCATCGATCCTCAAACAATACCTGATCAAACGACATTGGTCAATATGTATCCGAATCCTGTCGGCACAAACACGCTCAACCTGCAATTTGATCTGGCAAAAGCAGATGTGTTGCATATCGAATTGTATGATATGTATGGTAACCGTTGTGCAATCCTGTTGCCATCTTCCGCCTATGACATCGGAAAATATCAGTTTTCTGTATCGTTACCACCCGGATTGGGATCCGGTCAATATGTGGTCAGGTGTATAGCTTCTGAATTTAGTTCATCCATCTCACTCATCGTCCTGTAAAATGCGCATGCTACATCGTATATCAAAGGTGAGTGCTGTTGGCATTATGCTGATGTTCCTTGTACCTGCGCAGGCACAGTCAACATTCCCCATAGATTCGTTTTTAAATAGATCGCCCGGTATTCTTCGCTCTGCGGATATGGATGGTGATGGGTTTACAGATGTAATCAGCATGGCTGATAGCTACTATTTTCAATGGGCTAAAAACTTTGGAGATGTCATTGCAGAATTGCCATATTCTACACATCTGGATACCTGGGCAACTAAATTGATGCCCGGTGACTTAGATAATGATGGTGATATGGATATAGCCGTGATAAATACGTATGGCAATGATATGCGATGGCTTGAAAATGTAAACGGCGACGGATCATTAATGGTTGAAATTGATATTCCGATTGCCTGGACCGGATCTTATCCGCTCAATGTATTGGTGGAGGATGTTGATGCTGATGGCGACCTGGATATTGTTTCCAATATGAGCACAACCAAGATCATCTGGCTTGAGAATTCCGGTGCCGCTGATCCAACATTTACCTTACACACAGTGACTTTAACACCTGCGGATGTATCCCTTTATCAAATGGTGGATGTGGACGATGATACAGACGTTGATCTGGTGTATTATTCTTCTACTGCTGATCAACTTTTGCTCAGGGAAAATCTGGGCGCTGGCAACTTCAGTGCAACTGCCAGCGTATTGATCACGCGTGTGGATGTTTACAGTTTTCATCTTTCAGATCTTGATCTGGATAATGATATGGATTTACTGATAGGCAGTAAGAGTGTTGCGGGTAGCAATGAATTCGAGTTGTTTCGAAATGATGGGGGCATTTTCAGTTTGCACTCAGGTTACGACCTTGCAGATAATATTGTGGGTATTACAACAGCTCATTTCAATGCAGATCTATTGCCGGATATCCTGGTTATGTTTGACCGCGACTACAATTATGGAGACTTGCCGTTAAAGGACATACCTGTGTTTATGAATGCCGGCGATTTATCTTTAACGGGTCCGATTATCCCATTAGCTGAGTTGCTGCCCATGAATTATTGTGAAGGATTGCAAGGTGTCACCATTGCCGATTTGGATACGAATGGCATTGATGATATCGTGCTTTCTACCAGATATATGTTATTATCTGTTTTTGCCGAAGATGGACATCCTGGAGTATTTACACATTTTACAGAGGCTTTTAATCCAAGGAATAAACCTTTCGCTGTTTTGCAATTGGAAAGTGAAGAAGGTGGGTTAGATAAAATTGCCCTATTGGATGCAGAAATGCGACTTTCGGAGTACGATTTAAGTGAAGATAGCATCGTATTTGTGCAAATGATCGATAGCATTGGCTGGCCAAAAGAGGGTATTCAAACCGCATTGTCGACGCTCGTTTTTGATATTGACAACGACGGGTTTCAGGATGATCTGTTCATAGCCGGCATCAAATCCTATAGTGATGGTTTTGGAGAGTATTATCACACTGTTTATTTGAGTCCAATGGGAGAATCGCCGATAAAAACATCGACAGAAGCGATCTATAGTTGTTATAATCCCATCTTGGCAGATGTGAATCAGGATGGATATATGGATATCATTGCAGCGAATGGAAAAGATTTTTTTGAAGGGTATGATTATGATGGTTTCGAAATTTATGAGCAGCATGATGCCTATTATTGGTTGGAAAATCTTTTGGGAAGTGGAAGCTTCTATTATCATGATCTACCCGATAGTTACTATGATGATGAAGGTGTACCTGTTGCAACTGATGTGGATGAGGATGAAGATGAAGATATTGTTGTATACAATACAGTTACCGATCAGTTATGTGCCTATTATTTCAATAGTGACTCAGAAACGTTTAGTGCACGTACAGTGCTAACGACAGTTCCGAATGCTTATGCCTACACACAACCTTACGATTATGATTGGGATGGCGATGAGGACCTCTTACTTTATTGCAGTGGCGACCTTATCAAAGTGATGATCAAGACTGCACCAAACGTATATGCACCACCGATCACGGTATGCTATAGCGTTAAGATCAGAGGGCCTGAATTGTTTCAATTTGCTGATGTGAATGCTGACGGGCTTGAAGATCTGGTTTGTGGTAGTGTAAATACACAAGTTTTCTTGGCTATGGATGGCGGCGGATTGTATCCGAAACCATTTGAGTTTATGTTTAATTATACAAACCGTCATTTTACAGACATTAATGCTAATGGTGTTTTGGAAATAGCAGGTGTACAAGCTTCCTTTTATGCATATGCTAAAGAGATCCAGGTTACTGAAGCAGTGCCTGTTTTCGCATGGTCAGCTCAAACAATGGCGCTTGACGAAGATGGGCTTTTGCAGGATACGCTAAGGGTGGTTATGCAATCGGTTCCTGCGGATACCATCCTGTTTAGTATTGAAGCTTACGCCATAGATGGTGATGAATTTGAGACGCAGATAAATGATGGTGACACAACATTGGTGCTGTTGCAATTCGCTCCGGATAGTACAGCACTTGAACCTCAATATGTCGTCATTACAGCCGTTGATGACAATGAAGTGGATATGTCTGAATCTGGCAGGATCTTATATAGTGTCAATACAATAGCCGGAGATTACCCTTTGGGTTTTTCTTTACAGCGTGATTATGCTATACTCGACAATGATGTGGCGGTGCCTGACATGAATTTGATCACTATTACCTGTTCTGATACAATAATTACAGAAGGCACCTATGGCACTTCCTGTTCTGTACAGATGCAGGATGATGCTGAATATCCTGTGCACATTTACCTTTATACAGATGCACAGCTGGATGCAGGTAATGGTGCGGATGATTCCATTCACATAGTGCTCACTGTTGCAGAGCAACCGAAAACATTTTATGTGGATGCAGTGATGGATGACATTGCAGAGGGTGACCACATAGGGACAGTTATTGCCGTAGTGACATCTGAGTCCGACAATTACGATTCCATTCCTGATCTGCAAAGAATATTTGCGATCGAAGAAATGCAAAACCCACCGATAGATAGTTCCATTCAGGCTGATCTTGAGGTATACTTTATAGCCGACCAGCAAATGATCCAGGTTGATTATGATCTACATAGTACCAACGCTCATCTATACCTGACAAATGCACTCGGACAAATCCTATATCAGCAGCAACTCACTCAGCTTCGAGGTGCCCACTTGATACCTGTAAATACGCTTCCTAAAGGACACTACATAATCTCCATACACGAACAGCAGGAGCGTTTTCTGCTCTCATCTCCAGTGATGATCTATTAGTCGTGATGTAAGGGTTTCGTTTAGTTGCAGATTAATCGTTTTCCTAATGTCGCCCCTACAGGGCTAGTTTATGATGTTAAGGCCAGTTGGTAGGTATAGTGTCGCCCCAGCAGGGCTAGTTTATGTTGTATAGGTAAGGTGTCGGTGTAGTGTCGCCCCAACAGGGCTTGTTTATTTTTCAGGCCTGTTGCTTAGTGTAAGGTGGTACCAATTGGGCTTGAGCATGGTTGAATCGTGATGATTGCTGAAATGTTAACAGGTTAGCTTTGTTTTTTAAACAATCCATTAATCCAATTAGAAAATTGCCTTTGGTCAAGTATAAGTGCCAAAGCCATTAGAGCACTACAGAAATTGTAATCAGTTAAGTGTCAGGGATATTTTTATTACAACACTATAAAAATTGTAAAAAGCCTATTATTTGAGACAATACTAAATCGACTCTGCAAAAATTGCAGTCAACCCAGAAGAGGTCAGGTTACACTATCTACAATCCCAACTACAAAAATTGCATTCAGCCCTGTAGG
>JAYRVB010000197.1:0-3724 GCA_041918775.1 Chitinophagales bacterium | reverse complement strand
CAAATCCAATGCCCGCACCTAACGGGATCTGTGCACCAACGATGCCGTGACCACCAAAGAAATAATGTTCTTTGCTAAAGAAGTGCATGGAACCACCTTTTCCTTTTGTGCAACCGGTCACCTTTCCAAACAACTCTGCCATGGCAGCATTGCAGGAAATACCTTTTGCAATCGCCAGACCGTGATCGCGGTAGGCGGTAATGATCGGATCCTCCTGTCGTATTGCACTGATCGTACCTGCAGCTACAGCTTCCTGTCCGATGTATAAATGACAAAATCCTCTGATCTTTTGCTGACCGTATAATTGACCTGCCTTCTCTTCAAAGCGGCGCATTTTATACATCAGTGTGTACCAGTTGAGGTAGGTTTCTTTAGTTATCTTTGAGCGGTCCATTGATTGTGCCAAAAAATCGAAGGGCAAAGTTACGAAAAGCCGACCACAATCAAAACGAGCCGTGTTTCTACGCAGTATACGCCTCCTGCACTATAAAAACTACACTTCTGCGCAGGCAGAATTCAGGCACAGCTTTACCCTGATCAACGGCCGGAATGGTTCCGGCAAAACGAATCTGATCGACGCCATACACTATCTCTGCCTTTGCAAAAGTTACTTTACCCGCTCCGATGCCCAGGTGATGCAGCATGGGGCCGACTTTTTCCGTATTGACGGCAAGCTCGATATCGATGGCCGTTCGCTTGACATATCGTGCAGGGTGCAGGCCGGGAAAAAGGAGGTGCTTAAAAACGATGTGCCCTACGACAGGCTTGCCGACCATATCGGCCTGTTGCCTGTGGCCATGATCGCACCGGATGATATCGCCATCATCAATGATGGAAGTGAAGAGCGGAGGCGCTTTCTCGATCAGGCCATCGCGCAGCAAAACCCCCTTTACCTGAAGCGCCTCATCTATTACAACAAGGTACTCGCCCAGCGCAATGCCCTGCTCAGGCAGTCGGCAGGTGGAGGACATCTGGATGCCACCATTCTTTCCGGCCTCAACGGTCAGCTGGCGGCAGATGGCACCTATATATATGCTGAAAGAAAGCAGTACCTGACCCGGTTTACGCCAATCTTCAGCAGGATCTATGACCAGGTAGCCGGTGGGGCAGAAGAGGCTGAGATCCGCTACGAATCGCAACTGCATACAGGCGACCTCCTCGCTCTGCTCGCTACTTCAGAGCGCGATGATCGCTTTTCCGGCCGCACAGGTGCCGGCGTGCATAAAGACGATATCACCTTGCTGGTAAAGGGCTACCCTGTGCGCGAAACCGGCAGTCAGGGGCAGATCAAATCCTTCCTCATCGCCCTCAAACTCGCTCAATGTTTGCTGATGGAACAACAGGACGGTCGCAAAAGCATACTGCTGCTGGATGATATTTTCGAGAAACTGGACAAACAGCGACTTGAAGTGATTTTCACTATCTTGCGTGATCCGGCATTCGGACAAATTTTTATTACAGACGCAGATACCACGCGCAGTATGGAATTTTGTCGCGAACATTTACCAGGGTTCGGGCACTTTGTGGTAGAAGATGCAGTTTTGAAGGAGATAGCACCATGAAAAAAGACAATCAACAAAAGATCGGCGACGCGATCAGGCAGCTATTTCACAGCTATCATCTTGATGATAAGGTGGCAGAGGTGCGTATCCGCGAAAAGTGGGAGAGTATCATGGGCGCAGCCGTAAAACGTTACACCGGCGAGATACGCTTTGCCAAAGGCATACTTACCATTTACATTCAATCGGCACCATTAAAGCAGGATCTGCTGTACAGCAAACAACAGATCATTCAACGTATCAACGAAGAACTGGGTGATCAGGTGGTGAAAGAGGTTGTCATCAGGTAGATGACTTTCTAAACCCGTTCATACCCGTCTGCCAACCGGTTCAATCCGTGTTCCATTTCCCTACTATACACTTATCAACAAAATTTACTTTCGCATGGTTATTTACTTGGCGATTGTACCGTATATTTATCGAACTAACCTACCAACAGCCTCAACATGGAATTAGAGCAGCCTATCGTTGCCCCATTAACACAAGATTATAGTACATATACACCCGAGCACTTTAAAGTGTGGGAGATCCTGTTTGACCGGCAAATGGCCTTGTTGAAGGACAGGGCCGCAGAAGTGTTCATGCAGGGGATAGAGCTCATACATTTCAGTGCCGACCGCATTCCACGCTTTGATGAATTTAATATACGTTTAGAGACACTCACCGGCTGGCAGGCGGTTGTGGTGCCAGGTCTCATTGATAACAAACCATTCTTCGAATTACTCAAAAACCGTCGCTTCCCGGCATCCACCTGGTTGCGCACAATGGCCCAGCTCGACTACCTGGAAGAGCCCGATATGTTCCATGATGTATTCGCGCATCTGCCATTACTTACCAACAAAACCTATTGTGCCTATTTGTATGGCTTAAGTAAGATAGCGCTTTCGTATATCGACAATCCAACGGCCGTAGAATTGATCAGCAGAATTTACTGGTACACCGTAGAATTCGGTTTGATCCGTGATAACGGACTGTTGCGCATTTATGGAAGTGGTATCCTGAGTTCGCAGGGTGAAAGTATTTACTGTCTGAAATCAGGTATCCCATCGAAACGCGTGGAATACAATGTCGACAAAATTCTCGATACGCCTTATATCAAGGACAAATTCCAATCAACCTACTTCGTGATCGATAGTTGTTTGCAATTGTTTGAGAGTTTGCCGGACATAGAAGAAGGCATTGCCAAACGTATGGCACATCCCGAACTTTTCGTACAAGGGTAAGCGATTTATCCCGCACACATACGAATCAACGCCGCTTATGCGTTGATAGTCAATCTTATGTACCTGCCCAATGATTAATTTTTAGGACAATTCCAGCACATACTGTTTGCAGCCGATGGGGAATATCTGCAAGGACTGCATCATTATGGCATACCTTTGGCATACAGTTTTTTATCACGAATTATTTCACCTGATCTGAATATCATATGTTAGGCATATTGCTGCAAATCACACCTACGGTAACCAATGCTCCGGCAACTACAACCACCTCAACTCCTGCGGTGGATCAAAACCTTAATTTGTTTGAATTGCTCATCAAGGGTGGTCCCATCATGATCCCTATCGCCTTGTTGTTGGTGCTGGCTATTTACCTGTGGGTATACAAAGCGATCACCATCAGCCAGATTTCGAAAATGGACGAGCGGATGATCCCTGCCATTAAAGACCAACTATTGAATGGCCACGTGGCATCAGCCGAATCCTATGTGCGCAATATCAACTCAGCTCAGGCACGTGTCATCGACAGCGGTATCGCTACACTTGGTCGCAGCATGCGCGAGATAGAATCCAATCTGGAAACAGCGGCCAATATCGAGATCATGCAAATGGAAAAACATCTTGGCTACATGGGTATTATAGCCGGTATAGCACCGATGCTTGGATTTATCGGTACCATCGCCGGGGTGATCAAGATCTTTTACAATATCTCCGTGTCGAACGACATCTCCATCAGCATCATCTCCAGTGGTCTTTATGAAAAAATGATCACTTCCGGATTTGGTCTGCTTACAGGTATCATCGCTTATGGTGGCTATCACCTTATGCATATGAAGATCGATCGCACTGCCTTGAAATTACAGCGTGCATCTTTCGATTTTATCCGCATCATCAACAAACCTGAATAATGAGGATCGGCAGAAAAAAGAAATTTGAAGCGGAAGT
>JAYRVB010000196.1:0-7449 GCA_041918775.1 Chitinophagales bacterium | reverse complement strand
ATGTTTTCAAAAACAGCCTGGTGTTGTAAATAGGTTTCGCCAATGGCTATACAATGTTGAATGCTGTAGGCACGAATCAGTTGAGCAATATGTGTGCAAAATGCAAGACCACTTAATCCACTTTCATCAAATTCAGCAATGATCAGCGTGCGCTGCAACCCGCTGCTATGCTGTGCCTGAAAGCGCAATGCAATTTCCAGAGAGGCGAGGTCGGCACTATAAGTGTCATTGATGATCAGGCAATTGTTGTTTCCGCGTTTTAACTCCATACGCATGGAAATAACCGGCAGGTGTGTGGCGTGTATGGTGAGTTGTTGCAACAATTGAGCCGACAGCATTTCTTTTTGCTCTGCGATCACCAACGCACATACCAAAGCATGTATGGCATTTTCTAATGAAGCAGCATCTGAAAACGGAATAATAAAATGCAGCGCCTGCTCGCGAAATTGCAATCGAAACGCTGTGCTGTCCTGCAACCTTTCAATATCATACACCTGCACTTCAGCAGCGCCGTTTTGTGTACTCCAGCTGATACATCTGGCATCATCCTGCAAAGCTTCGTGAATGCGCGCATGATCCGCACAATAAATGATAGTATGGCATGATTGAAACAGCAGCAATTTTTCGCGTAGCTTTTCTCCATCATCTGCAAATCCCTCGCGATGTGGGTCGCCGAGATTCGTGCAGATACCTATACCGGGTTGTATGACCTTCTGCAAAGCGGTCATTTCACCGGGTTGCGAAATACCAGCTTCAAAAATGCCGAGTTCGTGTTTATCATCAATTTCCCAGACACTCAATGGTACTCCGATCTGCGAGTTATAACTTCTCGGACTTCGTATGATATCAAAACTTTGTTTGAGCAAGTGATACAGCCATTCTTTTACTATGGTTTTCCCATTGCTCCCGGTAATACCCACCACGTCGATCTGAAAATTTGATCGGTGTGCCGCTGCCAGTACCTGAAGTGCGGCAATGCTATTATCCACCAGGAGGTAATTCGCATTGGGCAGTGTGGTGTCCGGAATTCGCTCTACCACAAAACTTCGCACACCGGCCTCATAGGCCTGTCGGATATACCCGTGACCATCGTGCTGTTTGCCGCTGATGGCGAAAAAAAGGCTTTCCTGGCCAAAAGATACATTTCGGGTGTCTGTCAATAATTGCCGGATGGAGGCTTGAGGACTGACAATTTGTCCCCGCCCGCCCAATATCTCAGCTATTTTCGCGATCGTAAAAGCCATGTGCAGATGCTGCTGTAAAGCTATAACAATCCCCGCTAAGTGACTGTTTGCAAGAGTTTAACGCTAAGAAACGCCTGAAATTCGAGGCTTTGCGCCCCCTAATGCCTATCTTTGCCCCGCGATTGAGGAACGACTTTTGTCAATAAAACATTCTTCAACCGAGTATCTACGCTATGAGCATTATCACCCAGATGCTGTCAAAGGTTTTTGGCGGCAATAAGTATGAAAAAGACATCAAAGCCATTACACCGCTTGTTGGTCAGATCAATGCGGCCTATGAAGCTTTGCGCAATCTGAGCAACGACCAGTTGCGCGGCAAAACAGCCGAGTTTAAATCAAGGATACAGGCACACCTTTCCAATATCGACAATCAGATCGCCCAGGCGCGTTTACAGGCCGATGATCCTGCGGAAGGCGATGTGGATCAAAAGGATGCCTTATACAAGCAGATCGATGAATTGCGCAAAGAGCGCAACAAACAAATAGAAGTGGTGCTCCAGGAGCTGCTTCCGGAAGCCTTTGCCGTGATGAAAGAAACGGCGCGCAGGTTTTCCGAAAATGCTACACTTGCCTCAACAGCCACTGAACTCGACCGCAGTCTTTCAGTGAACCACAGTTTCCTGCGTATTGAAGGCGATCAGGTGATCTACAACAATCATTGGGAAGCTGCCGGCGTACCGATCGCATGGAATATGGTGCATTATGATGTGCAGCTGATCGGTGGTATGGTACTGCATCAGGGAAAAATTTCAGAAATGGCAACCGGTGAAGGTAAAACCCTCGTGGCAACCCTGCCTGCCTATCTGAATGCACTGGCCGGTGAAGGCGTGCACATCGTAACCGTAAATAATTATCTCGCTCGTCGCGATGCCGAATGGAATGGACCTGTGTTTAATTTCCTCGGTCTCAGAGTAGATTGTATCGACCTCTATCAACCCAACAGCCCTGAGCGCAGAAATGCCTACATGGCGGATATCACCTACGGTACCAACAACGAATTTGGTTTCGATTACCTCCGCGATAATATGGTGCGCAGTATAGAAGAAAAAGTACAGCGCAAACATCATTTTGCCATGGTGGATGAGGTGGATAGTGTACTGATCGACGATGCCCGTACTCCATTGATCATTTCCGGTCCGGTGCCGAAGGGTGGCGATGCTGAAGTATATAACGTATTAAAACCGCGTATCCTCAAGTTGATCGATGCACAGAAACGTGTGTTCAATGCCAACCTGCAGGAAGCCAAAAAACTGATCGAAGCAGGTAAGTTCAAAGAGGGTGGCGTGCACCTGTTCAGAGCGCACCGCGCAATGCCTAAAACTAATGCCCTCATTAAAATTTTGAGTGAAGAAGGTATGCGTACCTTGTTGCTCGATACAGAAGGTGTATATATTGCCGAGCATAATAAACGCATGCCGGAGATCGACAAGGATCTGTATTTTGTGATCGAGGAAAAGAATAATAGTGTCGACCTCACCGATAAAGGTATTGAGCTCATCACCGAAGGCAGTGAAGATCCGAATTTCTTTATCATCCCTGATGTGGGTGCCATGGTAGCAGAGATCGAGCGCTCCCTGCAACCTAAAGAAAAGCAGGTTGAATTGAAAGATGCCTTGATGCAGGACTTCACCATTAAAAGTGAACGTATCCACTCCGTGCAGCAATTATTGAAAGCGTATGCCCTGTTTGAAAAGGATGTGGAATATGTGGTGATGGATGGCAAAGTAAAGATCGTCGACGAACAAACAGGTCGTATCCTGGAAGGTCGTCGTTACAGCGATGGTCTGCATCAGGCTATCGAAGCGAAAGAAAATGTGAAGGTGGAGGCACTTACACAAACCTATGCAACCATCACCCTGCAGAATTATTTCCGTATGTATCACAAATTATGTGGTATGACCGGTACTGCAGAAACAGAAGCAGGTGAATTCTGGGAGATCTATAAGCTCGATGTTACGGCAATTCCAACAAACCGCGATATCGTTCGTAAAGACCTTGAAGATTACGTGTATAAAACACGTAAAGAAAAATATAATGCCGTGATCGAACGCATCCAGGGACTGGTAAAAGACGGTCGTCCGGTGCTGGTGGGAACCACTTCAGTAGAGGTGAGTGAATTGCTGAGCAGGATGTTGCAACTCAAAGGCTTAAAACACAATGTGTTGAATGCAAAACAACACCAACGCGAAGCCGAGATCGTTTCTGATGCCGGTAAAGCAGGTGCGGTTACTATCGCCACCAACATGGCCGGTCGCGGTACGGATATCAAGCTCGGCCCCGGCGTTAAGGAAGCCGGTGGTTTGGCCATTATCGGCACAGAGCGCCATGAATCACGTCGTGTCGACCGTCAGTTACGCGGTCGTTCAGGTCGTCAGGGTGACCCGGGTTCCAGCGAATTTTTTGTGTCGCTGGAGGACAGCCTCATGCGTTTATTCGGTTCTGACCGTATCGCCAAGGTGATGGATACCATGGGTTACAAAGAAGGCGAAGTGATCCAGCATCGTATGATCACCAAGTCGATTGAACGTGCCCAGAAGAAAGTAGAGGAAAACAACTTCGGTATCCGCAAGCGTTTGCTCGAATATGATGATGTAATGAATAACCAGCGTACACTGGTATACCAGAAACGCAATCACGCATTATCCGGTGAACGATTGGCCATTGATCTGAACAACACTATCTACGATCTGTGCGAAGAAGTGGTTTCCATGCATGTGGAAAGTAAAGATTACGAAGCATTTACATTAGACGTGATCCGCTATTTCAGTATGGAACCTGAAATAAGCAAAAAGGATTTTGAAAACGAGAAATCCAATGTACTTGCCAATAAATTGTATCAAAGTGCGCGTAATTTCTATAAACGCAAGTCAGATACACTGATCAAAAAAGTACTTCCATTGATCAACGATCTGCATGCCACAAGAGGTGAAACACTCGAGAACGTGATCGTGCCATTTACTGATGGCCGCAAAGGCATCAACGTGATGGTGAATTTGCGCCGTGCAGTGGAAACTCAGGGGATAGAGATCATGTATTCTGTTGAACGCATGATCAGCCTGATCATCATAGATGATCATTGGAAAGATCACCTGCGCAATATGGATGATCTGAAGCAATCAGTACAAGGCGCAGTGTATGAACAAAAAGATCCATTGCTGATCTATAAGTTTGAAGCCTTTGAGATGTTCAAGAAAATGTTGAGCGAACTCAATCGTGAAATTGTGTCTTTCTTATTCAAAGGCAATGTGCCATTGCGTACCGCCGAAGAAGTACGGACAGCTACACCACAGCGCCAGCAAACAGATATGAGCAACCTGAAAACAGGTCGTGATGAATCTACTCCTGCAGGCCCCGGTGCACAACGTCAGCCTCAACAGGAACGCAAAGTAATAGAACCTGTGCGCGTGGAGAAAAAAGTGGGCAGAAACGATCCTTGTCCTTGCGGCAGTGGAAAGAAATATAAGAATTGCCACGGCAAGGAAGAAGCATAACCTATTTCGGAAATTTTAGCATGTCAACGCCAAAACCGCTCGCTTCATATTTCGAGCATACCGTACTGAAACCTGATACCACTCATGCTAATGTGGAACAGGTATGCAGAGAAGCATTACAATATCATTTTGCCGGTGTTTGTGTGCCGCCTTATTTTATTGAACAGGCAGCAGACCTTTTGCAGGACAGTGATGTTGATCTGGTAACCGTTATCGGATTTCCGTATGGATACAGCACCACTATGAGCAAATTCCAGGAGATCGAGGATGCGATGCAGGCAGGTGCTTACCATTTAGATGTAGTCGTGAATATTGCGGCGGTGAAGGCACAGGACTGGGATCAGGTAGAAACGGAAATGCAAACACTCACGCGTTTGGCGCATAGTGAAGATCGTATCATCAAAGTGATCGCCGAAAGTGGTTTGATCTCCGAAGTTGAACTTGATCTGCTCATGCGCATTGCCAACGATTGTGGTATCGATTATTTAAAAACATCAACCGGTGTCAACGGTTCAGGAGCAAGCACTGAGGTGATCGAGCAAATGCGCAAGGGACTTTCACCGCATATCCGTATCAAAGCCAGCGGTGGTATCCGCAGTCGTGAAGCCGCCCTGGATATGATCAGAATGGGAGCCGACCGCATTGGCGCTTCCGCTTCTGTGGCCATCATGCAGGAAGGAGCCAACTAAATGTTCGGGAATCGCTAACTTCGTATTCATGTTCACCCGCAATGTCCTCATCCTAAGTATATTGTTCAGTGCCTGCACAATGGGCCTGGCTCAAACAGGTGTGCAAATAGATGATCAGGCGGGGGCAGCACAATTGATCGAAAGACATATTTTTTTTAATCAGGAGCACGGCGAACTGCCCGGTTATCGTATACAGGTTTATTCCGGTGTAAGCCTTTCAGATGCAAAAGACCGTAAATCGGGATTTTTGCAATCTTATGATATGTATGCCACCATCATTTTTGAAGCACCAAATTACAAGGTGCGTGTGGGCAACTATACCAATCGCTTTGATGCGAATCGCGACCTCATTTTAGTGCAGGATAAATATGCTGATGCACTTATTGTTAAAGACCTTATTCGATTAAGTGAATAATTATGGCTGACCTGAAGGAGCAAATTCAGCAATTGGCAAGCATGTACTTTGCTGATGTGCAGTCCTGCCGACATCATTTGCATCGCCATCCGGAGTTATCCTTTGAGGAACATCAAACCTCAGCGTTTATTCAACAGAAGCTGAGTGATTATGGCATTCCCTTTACAGCCGGCATAGCCAAAACCGGTATTGTTGCCATTATCGAAGGGCGCGATCCGAAATCTAAAACGGTGGCATTGCGCGCCGATATGGATGCACTACCGATCACAGAGAAAAACACAAGTGCATATACATCACAAAACCCCGGCGTGATGCATGCCTGTGGTCATGATGTGCATACGAGTTGTTTGCTGGGAGCCGGAAAAATATTATTTGCATTACGCGACCGGTTTAGCGGCACTGTCAAATTGATCTTTCAGCCTTCAGAAGAAAAATTACCCGGCGGGGCACAAGTAATGATTCGCGAAGGCGTATTGGATCATCCGAAAGTAGATGCCATCATCGGACAACATGTGTTCAATCCGTTTCGTGTGGGCACAGTGGCTTTTTGTTTTGGGAACATGATGGCCAGTACAGACGAAATCTATATCACGATAAATGGAAAAGGCGGCCACGGGGCCTATCCGCAGGATACCAAAGACCCGGTGTTGATGGCTGCGCATCTGCTGGTGGCATTGCAACAAGTGGTGAGCAGAACGGTCTCTCCTTTTCAGCCTGCAGTACTCAGTTTTGGAAAGGTGATCGCCAACGGAGCAACAAATGTCATTCCTGATCATGTGAAACTTGAAGGCACTTTCCGCGCCATGGATGAAGAGGTGCGCGCAAAGGCACACATGGATATTACCCGGATCGTACATCAAACAGTAGAGGCATTTGGTGGCACTGCCGAGCTACGTATCGAAAAAGGATACCCGGTTCTGCACAATGATGATGCACTTACCCGCAGATCCTTCGATCGAGCTGTAACCTACCTGGGTGCAGAAAATGTATTGGTCACTACACCGCGCATGGGTGCAGAAGACTTTGCGTATTATTCGCAACAGATCCCGGCAACTTTTTACCGATTAGGTACAGGTAATCCCGATAAAGGCATTACGGCACAGATACACACCCCAGAATTTGATATTGACGAAAGTGCTATGGAAATTGGCATGGGCCTGATGGCCTGGCAGGCGATAGGTGAACTTATGGCGTAACATGGTGTTAATTCGCCGTACGGTGAACGATGAGAAGCAGTTAAGGTGTGACAGAACAAAAGCAGCATACAAAGCAAAAATTATTCAGCGGCGCAGATTATCGCATATTCCGGCGCCTAATGTCGTATGCAGGGCCTTTTCGCAGGCAATTCATCATTAGTAGCTTCCTGGCGATCGGGTTATCGATACTTACTCCTTTACGTCCATTTCTAGTAGGCATAACTGTTGATCATTACATTTTGAAGGATGATATGCGTGGTTTGCTCATCCTTACCATGATCTCCTTTGCGGTGTTGATCGCAGAATCTGTAGTGAAATATTTTTTTCTGTTCATCACCAACTGGCTGGGACAAAGTGTGGTGAGGAACTTGCGCGTTCGTGTGTTTGAGCATTTGGTCGGATTGCGACTCAGCT
>JAYRVB010000195.1:0-7851 GCA_041918775.1 Chitinophagales bacterium | reverse complement strand
CTGCTTGTGGTAACAAAGGTGTATGCGCAGGGTAATGGATAACGGGCGCCATATCGAAACTGCTTACCTGATCTATGGTGCTGGCATTGCGCAGCGAAATGAAATTCTTGATACCGTATGGACAATGTCCGATCACATCATCTGTGTCGAATCCATCGAGAAAATCCGCATAGCTGAAACCATAATCATAAGTTCTGAAATCATCCACCAGTGCACTTGGTGCGATCAGGTCGCGCATGGCATCAATTTTCGGAAACCAGTATGCCGGATCCAGATGATGTGCAGCGATCTGTTCAAGGTAGTAGCTGAAACGTTCGTAATATGCATCAACTTCCAGGCATCGTTCTACCAGTGGGCGCCCGTCAAAATTCCAGTTGTATACATTGCGATCGGTCCAGTCGATGCCGAACCAGTCTACGCCAAGAACATTATCGCAATCGTAACTTAAAAATTTAAATTGTCCGCTGATGGCATCGTGATAGAGGTAATAATTATTCTGGTTGGCACCATAATTATCCCAGTGTCCGGTGCTGATATCGAGAGCATAGATCTTCAGGAATTGATCTACATCAAAAATGGGTTCAAGTGCACAGGGCAGATCTGCAATAGGGGTATTATTGATGATATCCGTGAGCATGACCAACTCATCTTTGCGTTCCTGTTGTTCGTGTGTTTGTTGTTCGTAAGTAGGGTAGGCATTTGGATTGGTGCCATTATAAGTCAATGTGCTTCCCCAGATACATTTGAACAAGGCACCACTGTCATCGCCATACCTGTCGCGCAACCAGATATCATCATATTCTTCCACCACGGTATAGAATCCGTAATAACTGCCATTGATATACACTTCTGCAAAGCCAACCCTGCGAATAGGTAAGCCCAAAGAATTGTAGATATCAAAATATATCTTTTCGCGCAACATGGTAGGGTCGTTGTGGTTGCCGATCAGATTGAGTTTTTTGGCGCCTTCAAATGTGCGTCCTGCATTATAGGTGTTGAAGGATATTTTAAACGATTTTTTTGCTGAGTACAGTGAGGTGTTTCCACGCAGGCGAAATCCGACTTCCTGCAAAGTATCCTGCTGAGTGACGCCATCGAAAATAAATTGCACGGCGTATTCATGTTCGTTTTCCAGTTCTTCGTACATCTCCTCCAGCGAATCAGCAGCCATCGTGATGTAGATGCGATTTACCTGTGTGTCGTCATACAGTATACTATATGGAGGCGTTACCTGACCAAAGGCCAATCGCATACCCAGGAGACAGAGCACAAAAACGGTAGATCTTTTCAATGCAGCAATAATTTATGCAAATTTACGGTGTGAAATATAAATACCTGTTTTCGATTTATTTTGTCTGCATGCTCGCGCTAAGCACACAGGCGCAGATGCCGGATTGGGCGCAGGGTGCAGTCTGGTATCAGATATTTCCCGATCGCTTTCGCAATGGCGACACCACCAATGATCCTACACTCGCGGATATCAAAGGGTGTTGGCCGCATAACGATACGGCCGCCTGGGAGGTCATGCCCTGGACATCCGATTGGTATGCTTTGCAGCCTTTTGAGCAGGCGAACGGACAGGATTTTAACTATAATGCACAGCGAAGAAGATATGGCGGCGATCTACAAGGCATCATCGATAAATTGCCCTATCTGGATAGTTTGGGTGTAACTGCTTTGTATCTCAATCCGGTATTTGTGGCACCTAGTCTGCATAAGTATGATGCTGCCATGTATCACCACATCGAACCCACCTTTGGACCAGACCCTGAGGGAGATAAACTGCTCATCGCACAAGAAGACCCCTCCGACCCGGACACCTGGCAATGGACAAGCGCCGATAAACTTGCCCTGCAATTAATAGCTGCGTGTCATGCACGCGGAATGCATATCATTTTTGATGGCGTGTTCAACCACATGGGCAGAAACAGTTTTGCCTTTCAGGATGTGCTGCGCAATCAGGAGCGATCAACTTACAAAGACTGGTTCGTGATAGAAAACTGGGCCGATAGTGCCAGAGGCATTCCATTTTCCTACACAGGATGGTTCGGCGCACCCGATCTGCCTGAATTGCGGGAGGATAGTTTGGGCATTGTATCCGGTCCTAAAGCGTATATTTTCGCCTGCACTCAACGCTGGATGGCACCTGATGGGCAGGTGCAAAATGGCATTGACGGTTGGCGTCTGGATGTTGCATTTTGTGTAGACATGGATTTTTGGCGCGATTGGAGCGCGCATGTAAAATCCATTAATGCGAATGCATACCTGACCGCAGAAATTAATAATGATGTAACGCAGGTGTTGCCTTATGTACAAGGGGATGCTTTTGATGCGGTGATGCATTACAGTTTTGCGTCTTTGTGTATTGATTATTTTGTGCAACATCGCATGACGGTGACCACCTTCATGCAACGCATGGATTCACTCAACCGGGTATATTCTGATGAGGTTTTATCAGGGATGATGCAATTGTATGATAGTCATGATACCCCCCGATTTACAAGTGCAATACATAATCCGCAGTGGCCGGCATTTGACACATGGGGTGAATATTTACATGCATCGCACGCATGGCATCCGGGCACAAAAACCAACAAACCTTCTGAAGCAGATTATGCCATGCAAAAACAGATGGCGATCTTTCAATTTACCTGGCCTGGGTCGCCTATGATTTATTATGGGGATGAAGTAGGTATGTGGGGCGCAAACGACCCCGATTGCAGGAAGCCTATGGTTTGGACTGATATGCAATATACCCCTGAACAATACCAACTCGATGGCACTCAGTTGCTACAAGCTGATTCAGTTTATGTGCGCGAGGATCTGAAACAATTATATGCACAATTAGCCGCATTGCGAGCGAAAGAACAAATACTCAGAACCGGCGCTTGTCGCGTATTCCCGGCTAAGGAGCGTTCGGGAATGATCATGTTTGAACGGTTTGCAATGGGTCAGGAAATCGGCGTATATATCAACATGGGTAAGCGGGATAGAAAAGTACGAGTAAAGTATTTCGATGACAACAAACATCTATTAGTAGATCTGCTTAGCGGAACCTCGTACGCACAGAGAAATAATATAGTGGTCATCACTATCCCGGCCGGCGGTGCATTGGTATTAAAAGAATATACAGCTATGCGTTAGGATACATGCTGATGTATGGCCTATTCAGTTTTTGCCAATAGTATTTTTTTCAGGATCAGGATCTGACCAAAGTGATAATTATCGTGATGCAAAATACCATGTATAACTTCATATTGTGTGAACGCATTTTGTGCGGGTGCATAACCTTTGTCGAGCTGCTCCGGTGCCAGATTCAGTAAATAGCTTTGCCATAACTTTTCATTATCACGCAGTGCAATTAAAAGATCAGACCAGGCTTTGGCCGAGATATCCTTTGGTTCCGACAGATAATTATCTTCCGGTGAAGTGAACACCGCGCCCTGCAATTTCAGCAATACGTTCTGCCGCCAGCCCAGGCAATGCTGAACCAGTTGCCAGATGCTATTGGCGCCTGGTACCGGGTGTGCTGCTGCCATTTCGGGGGTGATATCTTCGAGCAGCGCAGTTAGGGTGATTTTTGTCCATGGTTTTTGATCAAACCAGTCGCTGAATAATTTGGCAATTCTGTGTGATTCTGACATCTTTTCTAAAATTGTGAATACGCGGAAAAGGGAATATTTTGACCTTGTCGCTTTTCTCCTGGCCGGATATTCGGCCTTCCGGGCTGAAAATCTCCTGAAAATTGGGCATAAATCCTAAAAATCCGCCCAACCATAGGGCAAAGATGTTCGTTTTTGTGACTAGAGGATTGTCAAATCGCGGTTAATTGTGCATAAAACCCCTTGAAAATCGCTAAATATCCCGGAATTTTGTGCCGTTATTGTTATCTTTACCCTAACCCACACACACAAAGAACACGTATGCCCAAATTAAGGATTCTGGTTTTGAGTGTGCTCCTCAGTGCAGGTTTAGCGCTTCATGGTCAAACACCTATTTCCGGTGTCATCAACAACTATTATGAAGTAACCGGTATTGACAAGTGCAACAATGCGCTTACGCTTACTGCAACCCCCATGGGATTGGCCGTTGGCGATCATGTCATGCTGGTGCAAATGCGTGGCGTCGATGCGGATGCCGATAATGATAACACCTACGGAAGTATCCTGAACTATGCCAAATCAGGCAACTATGAGTTGTTTACCGTTCAGGACATTGCATTCAATGTAGTAACCCTCAATGAGGTTTTAAAGAAATTATATGTCATGAGCGGACGTGTGCAATTAGTGCGCATTCCGGAATATGACGATGTGGAAGTAGTGGGCACCGTAACAGGTCTCCCCTGGAATGGTGTTACAGGTGGTATTGTTGCGCTTATCGCCAATGGTACGCTGAGTTTTTCTGCAGATATTGACGCCACTGGAATAGGATTCCGCGGCGCCAGTGTAGTAACCAATACGCCTTGTCTTACCGGCTCTCCAACAGGCTTTGACGGATATGTGACCACAGCTCCGGAAGACAAAGCCGGTAAAAAGGGTGAGGGCATCTCCGAAAATGGTGATGACCGCTATGCACGCGGCGCCCCGGCAAATGGTGGCGGTGGTGGAAACGATCGTCAAACAGGCGGTGGCGGTGGCAGTAGCTACGCACCCGGTGGATCCGGCGGTGAATTGATGTTTCCTCCTCCGGGTTCCTGTGGAGGAACTTTCCCTGGAATTGGCGGCTACCCATTGATCTATGATAATGCCGAAAACCGCATTTTCATGGGCGGTGGCGGTGGTGCCGGAAGCAGCAACCTCGGTTTGGGCAGCGATGGTGGTAATGGCGGAGGTATCGTGCTCATTATCGCGAATACGATTGAAGGAAATAACTTTTTTATACGCTCAAACGGCGAATCTGTTACTGCAGTATCCATGGATGATGGTGCCGGCGGTGGTGGTGGTGCCGGTGTGGTGCTGATGGATGTGGCGAATTTCACCTCAGTGATCAACGTGCAGGTGCACGGAGGCGATGGTGGTGATGTAGATAATTCATTCGATGGCGTGAACTGTGTTGGTCCCGGCGGTGGTGGTTCAGGTGGTGTGCTCTGGATGCCTGCTCCTGCAGTGCCCGGAAGCGTGAATATGGATGCCGGCGGCGGTGCACCAGGCGTTACCGTTGGAGAAGCGGCCTTCTCCCCGTGCTTTAACTCTTCGAATAATGCTACTGCTGGATCCAATGGCGGCTATGTCGCAGGATTGGTATTACCGTTCGCAAGTGAGCCCTACATTGAACTCACCCTTGATATGATACCTGATGACGCAGTAGTGTGTCAGGGTAACGAACTGTATATGAGCGCTGTGGCAACAGGAACAGGCGGTGTGAGCTATGATTGGAATGATCCTGAGCTCTCAACTACTCCCGATCTTGTAACTATTCCTGAAACAGATTTTACGTATACAGTGATCATTGAGGACGACCTCGGTTGTCAGTTGATCGGTGAAGTAGTGGTGGATGTGATCGATACTGTAGAGATCACTGCTTTCCCGGATACAACCCTGGAAATGGGGAACTCGCTTACCTTATATTCAAACCTGGATGATACATATACGTATGTATGGACACCGGCTTATAATATCGATGATGTAAATGCTGCAAATCCTACAGTTACACCATACGAAACAACCATGTATTGCGTAACTGCCACGCATCCTACCGGATGTACATCAACAGATTGCATTACCGTGATTGTAGCAGCAGAAGTGGCCTTTCCTAACGCCTTCACACCTAATGGAGATTTTGTAAATGATCTCTTCCGCATTCCGCCGGTGGCGAATCTATGTGAGGAGGTGACTTACTTTAAAGTATTTAATCGCTGGGGACAGGAAGTGTATGATTATTTCCTCGATCCTGCAGTTGGTGGTTGGGATGGAAACCTCAACGGTAAGCCACAGGAAATTGGCACCTATATCTATCTGGTGCAAATGACATGCGATGGCGAACCACGTACCTATTCCGGTCCGGTGCATCTATTGCGTTGATCATTCGGTAAAGATCCACATTAATAAAGGCTTTTCCGCAGCTTGCAGGCGAGTATCCAGTCGCGTCATAAATGCATTGGAAACAGCAGGACATCCCCACCCTTCAGGAGAGCCCTGCGGATAAGTGGCTACATCCGACATCATACCCCAACTGTGTAACACGATAGCTCTACTCAGGGCTTTGTCATTTGTTGAATCTAATCCATGCATTAAATAATTTACATTGATCCCCCACTGGGAATATCCGCGTTTACCTATACGATATCTGCCTATTGAGGAAAGATGTGAGTCCGGTGTATTGCTAAAGAGTGGCGCATCCGCCGTACCATCGACACCCCAACTGCTTTCACCACAACCGTGACTCACCAATCCGGAGTCTATGGCGCTTTGTGTCTGCATGTCCCATACATAAAAACGATGGTAGCCCGAATGTCTTCCAAAATGCAAAAGGAAGCATTGTGTGGTGTCCATGCCTCTTTGTTTGCAAAAGGCTTTAGCCTCAGCACCCTTTACCCTGAGTGTGGATTTGTAAGCGGTATCCGGCTCATTAGTGATAGGAGCCATCAAATGTACTTTGCTATCCGCAGTATTGCATGCAATAACGAAGCAAATACCAAGGACGGTCATGAACAAAGCATATTGTATCCGCGACATGGGTAGGGTGCTGGTGTGGGTAATAAACGAAAAACCCGCCAACACATTGTGGCGGGTTCTGCAATATTTTTCGCTGCATGTTATTGCACGCGTAATCCGTTCGACTTGATCAACTCCATCAATTCCTTTGGTGCTTTTTGTCCAAGCTCCTTTTCCATATCGATATATTCAATTTCAATATCGTATGTGAACTGTGCGCGACGAGCTACATTGCCATATTCCGGGCACTTGATGTTTTGATAATTTTTCACCCTGCCTGTATTGTAAAACTCGGTGCGCATGAGCATGTACCCTTTGGCATCATATTCTTTGATCAGTCTGGGTTTATCCTTCGCGAAGTAGTTGCTCCAGATGCCGGTTTCTATACCTTTGGTATAGTTTCCTTCTATTTGTACAACACCGGATGCATAATAGAATTTCCATGGGCCATTTGGCAGTCCCTCCTCTAAAGCACCATCAAATATCTTGCGCTGCTTTTCATCATACGAAGTGATCTTGCCCGTATAAGGTTTGCCCTTATAGGTGTAAACGGCAGGCATAAAATTCTTGACATCATCGCTGTCCTCAATCGCCATCGGCATAAAGCTAAAACCGCCACCGGTGGTAGATTGCAGCATCTCTGCAAGTAGAACACCCTCTGCGTCGTGATCGGTATCAGTTTGTGAACATGCCGCCATAAGGCAGAGGAATACCATAGGGAAAATGAACTGTTTCATATGGAACAAAATTACGATTTCTTTCGAAGCGTAATATGGGTGATCTCCGGCCAAATACCTAAGCGACCCGGATAGCCGACCGTGCCAAGACCGCGATTTACATATAAATGCGAGCGTCCTTCAGTATACAATCCGGCCCATTCACCATACACGAACTGCGAAGGAGAAAACCTGAAGGCAGGGGTCTCAACCCCCATTTGAAATCCATGTGTATGTCCGCTCAATACTAAATGCGGAATATGCGTATGGTGCAGCACTTTTTCACGCCAGTGCGAAGGGTCATGTGATAACAGGATCGTGAAAGCATCAGCAGGAATATCTGCATAGGCTTTATCCAGATCGCCAAATTTTGGAAAATCGCCTTTGCCCCAGTTTTCTACACCGGCAATATATAATTTTTGACCATTGCGTTCAATGGCCGTATGTGTATTCAATAATAATTGAAAACCTATAGCCGGATG
>JAYRVB010000194.1:0-14197 GCA_041918775.1 Chitinophagales bacterium | reverse complement strand
TTACCTCATGTGCAATCGTGGACAAATGCTCGGGCAATGGTTCCGGGTTATGGGGGAAGCGGCCGTTCGGATTAGTGAATAACTCTACTACATCCGTTACCCCGAGGGCTACCAACAATTCAGGCACGGAAATACCACCTGTGCTGTTCACGCAATCGATAACAACGCGGAAATTGCGTTCACGAATGGCCTTTCTATCTACCATGTCGAGTTCCACGATCTTGTCGATATGCTTCTGTATATAGTAAAATTTATGTTGATACTCACCAATATGGTCAACATCACTATATACGATCTCCTCCTCTGCGGCTATGCGCAACACTTCCTGTCCGTCGTCACCTGAAATAAATTCACCTAAGTGATTGAGCAATTTCAGGGCATTGTAATTTTTAGGATTATGAGAGGCGGTAATGATGATCCCTCCACCTGCATTTTCGCGCGGAACTGCGATCTCTACGGTGGGGGTAGTGGACAAGCCAAGATCAACCACTTTGATACCGATCGACTGCAACGTGCCGGTAACGAGATGGTTGACCATTTCGCCGCTGATCCGTGCATCACGGCCGATCACGATCACAGGATTTCCAGTGGTTCTTTTGATCCAGGTGCCAAATGCCGCTGTAAACCTGATAATGTCTTCGGGAGTGAGATTATGTCCTGCCTTGCCGCCGATCGTTCCCCGTATGCCGGAGATGCTTTTAATAAGTGTCATACCTTGGCGCAAAGGTACGCATTTTCATGCCTTCACAGGCGAGGAAAGGACGGATTTTGCCAACATTCCAGGCCTGCAAGTCCGCAACGGTAGGCCCCTACTCACCCTTACAGCGAATCAAAAAGTAAGCCCATCCATGCAGACAGCGCAGGGATAACCCTGATTTTATATACACTGCGTGGTATTAGTTATCGGGTATTGAATACCTTTGAAGCCTTGGCAACAAAGGGCAGCGCCAACTGATCGCAAAAGACATGGTATTTCCGGATCCGATACAGCAATTTGATGAGCAGTTATTCCTACTGATCAATAAGCAATGGGCGAACGCGCTGTTTGATACCATTTTGCCACCTATCCGGGATAAAATGTTTTGGATTCCCTTGTACGTGCTTGTGGCCGGCCTCTTAGTATACAAACTACGTCTTAAGGGATTTTGGATGGTGCTGTTGATCGTGGCGAATTTTGCAGCCAGCGATCAATTAAGCAGCGCTGTGGTAAAACCGGCAGTCGGCCGACTGCGTCCTTGCAATGAAGCGGGTTTTCAGGATCAGGTGGTTTTGCGCATTGATGCCTGTGGGGCAGGAAAAAGTTTCACCTCAAGTCACGCCACTAACACCTTTGCCTTTGCAGTGATGTGCATACTCCTGCTGCGGAAACGCATTCGATGGATCACACCTGTCGCTTTACTTTGGGCTACTGCGATCTCCTATGCTCAGGTGTATGTGGGCGTGCACTATCCACTTGATATTCTGGGTGGCGCACTGTTGGGAACGCTTATCTCTATAATTCTGTTTAACATTGCACAACGATTTATTTTCCCGAACCTAATGGGAAAAGAAACGGTTTCCTGAGCTATGACCACACTGCAACTCCTATTACTCATCGCCGCTACCTTTGCAGGCATTGGCGCAGCCTGGATGTTGCGGAACAAAACACATTCCGAATTCCTCAGCATACTGCTCTCCTTCAGTGGAGCCTATTTATTGGGCACTGTAGTCATTCATTTATTGCCACAGATATTTCATGTGCCACACGACTCCGAGGCGCATGGTCATGATCATATTACCGCAATATTTATTCTTGCCGGATTTTTTATTCAATTGATCATCGTGCAATTCACCCGCGGCCTGGAACATGGTCACCTGCATCTGCACGACGAGCATAATGGCGGCTATGTGGCAGGCGTGGTATTCGGTTTGAGTGTGCACGCTTTTATGGAAGGCATTCCGCTTTCTTCAGGTGCAGAAGGCGAGATACAACCTGTTTTTCAGGCCATCCTGATACATAAAGTGCCGGAAGCTTTTGCGCTGGCTACGGTATTATTCTTTTCCTTGAGAAAAAGCTGGGTGAGCCTGGTGTTTCTGCTATTGTTTACAGCGATGACGCCACTGGGCAGTACTATCGGTCAGATGATCACGGAAAATCATATGTTGACTTATAACAGGTTGATCGCTATTGTTACCGGATCATTGGTGCATATTTCCACAACGATCATTTTTGAAGCCAGTGGAAAAGCACATAAGATCTCACTGTATAAATTTGCCGCGATCGTAGTTGGTGCAGGTATTGCTTTGGCAGGTGCGCTGATGGAGTGATTAATTCCTCTTACACTTTAGCGTTAACGCGCGATATATAATTTTCCATACCCACTTTGGAAGAACTGATCCGTTCCGGTATCAAAATGTTCAGGTGTTTCACCTTGCACACGGGTAACCACGCGATAGAGGTATAAACCATTTGCCAGCAGATCTCCGTATTGGTCGCGACCATCCCAGGCATATTCGGTGATATTATTACCGATATGTAATTCGCCGAGTTCTGAACGCATGATCTCGCGCACTACGCGACCGGAAACGGTCATGATCTGAATCTTGAAGTAATCGGGCACTTCGGACCCGGTAAGGGTGAATACAAAACGCGTTTGTGTGCTGAATGGATTTGGATAATTGAAGACATTACTGATCATCGCCTTGTTGATCACTTCAAAAGAAACCCGGTAATCAATGTCGCCGGCATGATTGCCTGTTCTATCTTCTCCATGTATCTTTAAAATATGGGTGCCATCCATCGGGAACTCCGGATACATCATTACCCTGGCCGCATTATTTTGTTCGAGGTTGCTCGTGTCTGCCGGAAAAAATATAGTGCGCACGCCATCATAAGGATATTGCTGTGTGCTGCCATCCGGATATTCGATCTCGATCTCCAATAAAGCGGTATCATTCAGTGCGAGATACATATTTTCATCCTTCAGCAGGATATTGATCTCCGGCTTTGCACTTACAATATCGCCATCTAAAATATGTACATCATCAAACGTGACATCCAACAGTGGATCACGGATATCAGGACTATTGTATACAGGAATGTAAGCGATATTATTGAAATGATACTGCTCGGGTTGATCATCGTCGGGATTGACCTCCAGGATCAAGGTGTTAAATCCGGTTGACATGACAGCAGTGGTAAAAACCAGATGTGCGATCATCGTGGAATCACTGAGTAAACTGTCCTGCCTTTCATAGGGAATGGTCACCAGATTATTTGCCATATCACGAGCCTTGAAACTGATCAGCAGACTATCCAGATCATAATCGCTCACATTAGTGATCGCAATATCCAATACGGCGGTTTGCCCCTGCTGCAATGTGTCTTCAGCAAAAGCAAAGAAAATATTCGGATTGAGTGCAGCCTCCGGAACCGGATCATAGATCACTCGCCAATAGTTGTATTGTGGCGGTGTTCTCAAACTGTCATCAAAAGCCGTCATCAGCAATTGTATATTCGGATAAATCGCGGCATCGATCCAGGCTAATGTGGTATCCCCACTTATCAGTCCCGATACCAATTCTACACTCACCCCATTCGTATCGATACCGATCACAGTGATATCTGCTATATCGCTGGCGGGGTCGTCATTTGCATAGAACGACCACTCCACTTTATCCCAGGCATATGCAGGTCCGATGATGGTTGATACCATTGAACCACTATTCCAACTGCCTTCTATCAGGAAGGAGGCTTCTATTTTTGTACCTGCCTCATCGCCGATCATTTCATATTTTGTTTCCGGTGCGCCTTTCTGTGCATAAAAAATATAAGAGCGGTCATAATCAAATACTTCGAGGCTTAAAATATCTGTTGCCCCCAAAGCGGTGAATGCATCAAACAAGGTATGTCCATATATCGCTTCATCACCCATCCACGAATTGAACTCTGCATAATTATTGGAATAACAAATGATATAGCTGCTATCGGGCACCGTATTCATTAAAAACTGATAAAGTACCTCTCTGCGTTCGGGCGTATTGGTATTGAATTGAATCACACGCTCGAAAGGATCTGCACTGCAATATATGTCGCCATAAGGCCCTAAATTACTGGTGCCCACTTCTGAGGTGGTCCATGGCTGACCACTGAGTCCATCTGCCACGATCACCACAAAGCCTGCACTGGCGCAAGAACTTACTGCAAGCAGTTCACCGTTCATGTAGCTGGTCACCTCGGTCCAATGCGTGGTGGGATAAATACCGGTGGCTACATCATAAGTGACCACATCCGGCACAAATGAAAATGTGCGATCATCCTCAATAGAAATATTGTTCAGTTCATCCTCCAGATATTGGTAATGATGCGATTGATTCCAACCAGTTATGTCGCCGGGCTGATATAAAAACGAACTTGAGCGCCATACCGGTTCTGATCCGTCTATCGTATCAGGCGTTATTCGCCAATAATATACGGTATTGGGGATCCAGGTCATCGGTGGATCCTGCCAGTACACTACCCCACCCGATTCTATCACCGAAGTACTTCTGCGCAGTGGCGAGTTGAATTGCATGGTGGTATCTGCGTCGATCAAAAAATTTCTTGATTCTGCAAACACATAAGAGGTACTCGCAGCAAAATATTCAGGCACATGGTTCATGATACTGAATTCCACCGGATAGATCGGAATGGCATCATCAGAAACAATATACATGGAAGCGCCTAGTATATTATTCAGTTCGTCAATCTCTGCGATCTCATTGATCTTATCAATATGAATCGTGAAGGTATTTAAGCCAACAGCATCTGCACCTCCGGTAGCTAGTGGTATCAAAACGGTATCCTGATAATAAATGGCATCATGTCGCTCAAAATAGGTGCTTTCCTCTCCTCCACCGGATATGCGTTTCACTTCGATGTAATACGAACTATCGATCGCACGTCCGAGGTTGCTCACCACCAATTGCATATAAAATGTGTCAATTCCGGGAGTTACCACATCCGGAATAAAACTGACATACGGTTCTTCAATGGCATAATCCGGTTTTGGATGCGTATTCATTTGCAAGGCCGGGTCGCCTTGTAAAGTGGTGTTTTCGATGGTCATGCGTTCGTATACATTCAAACTTGGCCATATCGAATCCGCAGATGCCTGTAGCGCCCTGCCAATGGAATTGTGGTATTCCACATTTCCGAATGCGGTATAAAAAACACCGGCATAGGTATTTAAGCTGGAAGCAAGCGAAAAATTAGACGCCGCTACAAAAGCCACTGCCGCGCGATCCTCTGCAAAAATATAGCGCTCACCCAGGGTGTATGCCTCACCGTGGATGGCTGCGGTATTACACCCATTGCCATATACCGTAAAATACTTGCCCGTATTCTCAAATTCTTCGGGCTCGCCTATGTTGTAATCAAAACTTCCTGTGCTGCTATGTCCGAAAAATGTAATGAGGGATACACCTGCTTCGATCAGGCTGTCGATATATTCGCTTTCGCTGTAAAAGATCGGATCAGTGGTCAGTTTGTTAAAGGGGATCACATGTCCGCCATACAAAGTATCTTCAATTTTGGTGGCATACTGCGTCAGGAAATTGTTGAACAAGGATTGCTCATAGGCACTCAGACCGCCTGCAAAATGCAGAGCCTGTTTCATCCATAATTTATTGGCTACCGTTTGTGTCAGGTCGGCCTGATAGGCTTCGTAGTCTATCACTTTTTCCAAATACTTGCGCACATCATCTCCGGTGCGAGCGGTGATGCGTCCGATGGGTACGATATTGACTACATCTCCCTGTGGTGCAGCGAGTAGTACATCCGAACCCGGACTCCCAAAAGTAGGCACGAGGTTCTCGGTATATTCAAATGCTCCTGAAGCGCGTGTTACATCGTATGAAAAAGATTTTCCCACGAGAAAAACATGTTTCACCGGTGTGGCAAATTCCGTGTGCGCAAACTGTATAAAATTACGCAAAGCCAAAGGGTGCTTCTTTAATCCATAGTAAAACTCATCATATAGCAGATCCATGTTTATTACTCTTGCCGTAAAGTCGCCACCGGCGAGTGAGGAACGATAATCGGCATAAGCCTGTACCTGATCAACGCCAAAGCCATCATCAAATAAAACCGGATTACTGATCAATAGAAAATCTCCCTGTTCGGAGATGAGATCAAAGTTGATGAATTGCACGGGGCTCAGGGGTGGTGCAGGTTTAATATCCGTGAGGTCCTGAGAGGTGATGTATAAACGATGTTCACTGATATTAAAGGGCAGATGAAATTTCGTGATGTCCGCTTCCACAATACCGACCATGCGCCGATGATTGGTGAGGTCGTATAGGATCGGGTCAGTACCTTTCTCATCCATGTCGGTGAGTTCGAGATATGTGGTTGGGCCTGTAACCTCATCCATGATCATGCGAAAACGCGAGGCATTGTCAAAATCAAAGATGCGCGGATAAGTTATGTCGACATAACTGTATCGCTGATAATCCGTTGACAAAGGACCGCTGGTGAACGACACCGTGTTGGCCGATAGAAGTGATGCGATCTCTTCGTGTATTCTTACCACCTGGTATCCCATGAAGGTGGTATCCATCAGGGTAGTACCATTGAGGGCGAACACCATGTGATGTTCTGAATTATTCGTTCCGATACCCACTGCGTCAATGGTTGTCACAAATGGTGCGGCAGCATCGAAGCCGGGTGTATTCAGTGTGGTATTAAACGTGCTGAGTGAATATTTTGGTGTGGTATAGCCTTCGCCATTTTCATATTTGCTGCTATGCACTTCGAGGTAGGTTGGACCGGCATTGAAATTCGCAGAACCATATCCGCTGCCCCAAACCACGCGACTATGATGAATGAAATACGATTCAGGAGCGGGTGCGCCGGCAAGGTCATTGATCGCGGGAAGCATGCGCGCATTATCCAGCAGGTCGTTCCAGGTTAAAAAGTAGACCGATGTATCAGTAATGATACTTTCAAAATCATGCAATTGAAAATGTGCGCTGTCGAATAAGGCATTATCCATTTTGCCATCATTCCGCAATCCATAAAATTCAATAAAATCTGTCGGGCCAAAATCGCCATCCGCTTCGCCGGCAACAAAAATATATTGCTCCGTTCCTCTGTAGAAGATCTGGAAATTTCGTGGATCGATATCGGTCAGATCAACACCAATGCCATCCAATGCAGCGTCTAATGCAGGTTGATCGATGCGATAGATTCCATCGGTGGTGACCTGCATTTTTAAATAGCGCTGATCATAGTCTATCCATTCGTTGCCATACGTTTGCGCAAACGCACTTCCTGCGCACAAACACAGGATACCGGCTAATAGCAACTGCTTCATCAGAAATGACCTTGCATTCAGAGTTAAAATTAACAGTTTAGCACCGGAGTTCACAATTGCCTGAGGTGAAAGTCCGCGCCGGGTAAGGATTTCCATACCCTTGTGTTTATCCTCTGGTTAAACAGCTATGCGGTTGCCTATTTTTTCTCCGCCTTGTTTACGTCGAAGGTCAGGCTGAACACGTGACTGTATAATACTTCCGCTTGTTTGCCGATATTGGTATATGCATAGTCCAATTGCACCGGACCGATGATCAAACCGAGACCCATGTTTGGCTGGAGTGTCCAGGCTTCTTCGTACAGATCATCCGGAATATATCGCTGAACGTTTCCGATACCACCGCGTAGAAAAATAAAATCGCGATAATCGGCTTCAAATCCGATATGTGGATCCACGCTGATCGGATCTGCACTGAGTAGCACATTTCTTCTGCCATCAGTAGTGATATCGGTATTGATCTCTGCCAGAATACCGAACTGTTCATTGATGGTGAAATCATAGGCAGCACCTAAAATGATCTTTGGTGTAGTGATCTCCAGACTATTTTCCGGAATGGAATTTCCGGTGTTGGTCAGCACATCTTTTTCTTCTTCCGTAAAGGAAAAACTCCAGGCATTGAAGGTACTGGTGATATCACGGAACTGCGCACCGAAAGTCCATTTACCCAGATCCATTTGCGCGCCGGCATCCAAACCAAATCCCCAGGCGGTTGCGAAAGTTCCGGCCTGACGATGTACTACTTTGGCTGTTGCACCAACGCGTACATCCTTCCAGGACAATTTGCGCGCATAGCTTCCTGTAAAGGCATAATCTGCCACACTGAAGGCGGTAATATTATCGTAATTGATACTGCCATCCGGCTCTATCAATTGAAGGGTATTCGGAATATCATCTACACCGAATCTCAGAATGCTAAAAGCTAATGCGGCATTCTTTTCACGCAAAGGAATGGCCACTGCACCGTAATCATACTTGGCGATACCGGCAAAATATTCTGCGTGCATGATCCCTAATTGAATGTCCGGCTCTATCAACATCAATCCGGCCGGATTCCAGTAGGCGGCAGTCACATCATCTACATTGGCCACCTGTGTATTGCTCATACCCATGGCCTCTGCGGAAACACCGATAGAAAGAAATTCATTGGAATATTTCGGTGCAGAACTTTGTCCCCACACCCTCAAGGTCAACAACCCACAACAAGCAAATACCAGGAGTCTTTTCATGCGCTGATCAGGAATCAGTCCGAAAATTAGGGAATTTTTGATGGTGCAGTGAGTTTTCGATAGCATAGATGAGTTCTTTGAGGTGGCGTCGATCCTTGTCGGTAAGGGGTGGATTCCCCAAACGACGGTTGATCTGACCAACCAGCTCCACTAAACGGTAGTCGATGGTGTAATCGTATATGAAGCGCTGCATCCGAAAACGATCAAAGTGCGAGGCGGCTCCCTTCGAATGGCCATTATGCCCGTTCACTTCCAACAGTCCTGCGATCTCGGCCTCTTCTACAGTATCCAGCAGATCGTATAATTGATCGCAAATATCCGGGTCTGATCGCAGGATGGTTCGGTCGAGTATGATCTCCAACAGGATATGCTCTATGGCATACGCCCTGCGCGGGAAGCAGTCAAAGGGATAATCTGCCATCAACCCGCGGATAAAATGCGTATTCTGCACAAAAAAATCAGATGGATGGAAGGCTTCATCTACTGCATAATGTTGTCGCACTCCTTTCGCCAGGCGCCTGCCCGCCTCCGAATCCGGTTCTGCCAATCGCCAGGGGTGGAGTTTGATGGCTTTTTTTGCGCGGTGACTATAATTCGACAAAATATCGGGCAACATCAACCCCGCCGCGAAATACGGATCCTCACAAGGAAGCTCGTGCCTATAATGCGACAGGAAGTTCATACTGGCTTAAACGTAAGAATGGGCAGAAAGGTTTGGAGGGAGAGGGTGGTGCGGGGGATTGTGTTCATGTGTTCGTGTGTTCAGGTGTTCAGGTTGGTGCGGTGGTGCGGCGGTGCGGTGGTGCGGGGATTGTGTTTATGTGTTCATATTGGTGCGGCGGTGCGGTGGTGCGGCGGTGCGGGGGATTGTTTTCATGTGTTCATATTGGTGCGGTGGTGCGGCGGTGCGGTAGTGTGGGGATCGTGTTCATATTCGATAACAAGATTGGGCTTGCATTGGCTGCACATGGAGCGAAGTGATATCCCGCCAACAGCGGGACTTGCACACTTGCATACTTGCACACACTATTGTGAAAGTGCCGCTTAACCTGGCTATCGAAGCGCTACCCTTACAAAATGAACATGAACACATGAACACAATAGACTTTGACCACCATCCACCGCACGGCCGCACCGCCGCACTGCCGCACCCCCTCCCCCCTTTTCCACCACACTTTCTATCTTTGAGGCATGAAAAATTTTATTGAAGAATTGCGCTGGCGCGGGATGTTGTTTGATATGATGCCGGGTACGGAGGAGTTTTTGAATAAGGGAATGGCATCAGGGTATATCGGATTTGATCCTACCGCCGATTCTTTGGGGGTTGGGAATATGGTGCAGGTGATGACACTCCTGCATTTTCAGCAGTGCGGACATAAACCGATCGCGCTTATTGGCGGTGCTACTGGTATGGTGGGCGACCCTTCTGGTAAAAGCGCCGAACGCAATTTGCTTGATGAGGCTACTTTGCAGCATAATATTGAAAGTCAGAAGAAGCAATTGGCCCGCTTCCTCAATTTCGGTGAAGGAGAGAATGCGGCCGAGCTGGTGAACAATTACGATTGGATGAAGTCTTTTTCCTTCCTCGATTTTTTGCGCGAGGCCGGAAAGCATATCACCATCAGTTATATGATGGCGAAGGATTCCGTTCAAACGCGTCTCGAACGCGGGATCTCGTTCACGGAATTCAGCTACCAGTTATTACAGGGATACGATTTTTACTACCTCTGGAAAACAAAACAGGTGATGTTGCAAATGGGCGGCAGCGACCAGTGGGGAAATATTACCACCGGCAATGAACTCATACGCAGAAAAGGAGGTGGAGAAGCGTTTGCCATCTGCACACCACTCATCAAAAAAGCAGACGGCACAAAATTCGGAAAAACAGAAAGTGGCAATATCTGGTTAGACCCGAAAAAAACTTCGCCTTATAAATTCTATCAATTCTGGTTGAATGCGAGCGATGCAGATGCAGAGAATTACATCAAAATATTTACGCTGCTCGATAAGGAGACCATAGAATCGATCATTACCGAACATCGCGCGCAACCACACCTGCGACTCCTGCAAAAAACACTGGCTAAAGACATCACCATTCGCGTGCACAGCGAAGCGGATTATACGCATGCTGTGGCTGCTAGTGAAATATTATTTGGCAAATCCACGGCTGAAGATCTGCATGCATTGAGCAATGAAACACTGCTGGATGTATTTGAAGGAGTGCCGCAATTTCATATTCCGGCTGCTGCATTTCAAGACGGTATTCCCGTGGCAGAATTGCTGGTAGAAAGATCGCAGGTACTGGCCTCCCGTGGCGAATTTAAACGCGCTATGCAGGAAAATTCGCTGAGCATCAATAAAGAAAAATTAAGCGATGCCGAATTGTTGATCACTGCTGCACACCTCATCAATAATACTTATGTATTGGTGCAGCGTGGCAAAAAGAATTATTATTTGCTTATAGCACAATAAACGGCACCGCAAATGCTTGTCCATCGCGCGTGGTGATCTTGACCAGATACGTGCCGGGCAACCATTGAGTTGTGTCGATGTCGAATACGTTTTGATTGCGCTGACCGATCTGAACCTGTCTCCCATCCAGTGAAAAAATTTCAAGCAGGAAGGTGGGTGTATACGCATTGTCGACCGTGATGGTCACCATGGAGGTGGCCGGATTCGGATACATAAATACATCCACCACACCGGCATCTAAAAAAGTAAGTGACACGGTGTCGCTGATATACGTATCGTTGCTTGCAGTAATTCGATAGGTATATCTGGTTCCGCTTTTCAGCTCCTCGCTATCGATAAAATCGTAGTACTGATCATCAGTGCCTCCACAAATTCCGCCAATGGAATAAATATTGGCAAAGGCACCATCGTTCTCTGCGCGTTGTAGATGCATATCAAAACAGGTATTCCCTGCCGTGAGTGTCCAGTTCAATAAAATGCTATCTCCAAACTGGGTGGCGGTTACATCTCTGAATACCCCCTGCGCAGAAGCATTCAGCACAAACAGGATAGAAAGCGTGGTGAGCAGACTTTTCATCGAAGGGTATTTAACGATAAAATTGCTGATTTAGTATGCAGCTAAAACAGGTGTCAGGCCCGCCTGGTTCAGTATTTCTATTGCGCTTTTGTTAAGGCCCGCATGATGCCGGATAATTTCACATAACATTCTTCCAGTTCTTTTTCCGGCTCGCTATCGTATACAATAGCCCCACCTGCATAGGCGGCGAGTAGTTGCGTGTTGGCGTTGTATAACAGACTGCGGATCACCACATTAAAATCGCAGGTACCCTCCGGTGTAAAATACCCGAAGGTGCCGCTATACATGCCGCGCTGATAGGGCTCGTAGGTCGCCGCCAGCTGCATAGCCCGCACTTTTGGTGCACCCGTCATGCTTCCCATCGGAAAAGCCTGTATCATGGCTTTGCGCAGGTCTGCCCCTTCCCTCAGTTGCGCGCTGATGGTGCTCACCATTTGAAACACCTGCGGAAAGGCATAGATGCCATACAAAGCATCCACCTTTATCGTGCCGGGCTCGGCCAATGGCGTAAGGTCGTTGCGCACTAGATCCACGATCATCACATGCTCTGCCCTGTCCTTTTCACTATTGGCCAGCGCATGGCGTAAGGCTTCGTCTGCAGCAGGATCGCTGGCGCGTTTGCGCGTGCCCTTGATGGGCATGCTGGACATCCGTTTTCCATCGAAGGAAAAAAACCGTTCCGGACTCGCACACATCAAATATTGCTCGCCAAACCGATACAACACCGAAAATGGCGCCTGAGATACTTCGCATAAGCGATTATACACGCTTAGTGGATCTATGTCGACCTGCTCGGCCACAAAGGGTTGACAATAATTCAACTCATAAATATCGCCATCGATGATATGCTGACGAATTTTCTCAACGGTCTCAACATAATCAGAAGCGCTTACAAGCGGTTGTAATCGGATAGTATCGTTTGGAACATCTACCGGAATGCTTGCGCGTATCTGTTGGTGGATGTTTTCCGCTGATTCGCACAGTTCGGGATGCAGGTGCAGGGTTGCGATGGCCCCTTTCACCTGAATAACGATCCCGGGGACGAAGAAGCGAAGTGGCGGGGTATCGAATAATTTTTTTTCAGGGGGAAAAATAGCTTCAGTGTTGGCATTGAACTCATACCCTACGTAGCCAAAAAGCCAGTCACCCTGAGGCAGTCGCGAAACAACATCGCCAGCCGCTAAACTGTCGCCGACAGGATGTACGTGCACGGCCACCGGCGCGCATGCCAGGAGATAATCGAAATTCGGCGCACCATACACGGTATTGCCACAACTATCCAACAAAGCAAACTCCTCATAGCGACTCGCAAAAGCCGCCAACTGCTCCCGAAACCCCGGCTCGATGTGAAATGTATGGGTGGTGCGCACGTGTTGTAGGTTGATTTAGTTGGGCATTTAACGGTAAAGATAATGAAGGAGATATGAGAGAGGAGGGATTTGATTTGACGGTGAACTGCGGTGTTGAACTTCATCTTTCCATACACGTGTTAGCGGGTTCCCCGCACCCCGAAAAAAATAATTCATTCGCGTGAACCCGCGGAACTTGGTATGGTGTTTGCGTTACGAAATGCCATGGGAGGTACATCCTCTCGATTACTTTTATCGTAAACGACGAATATGCGTGCTCGAATGTCGCAGGTTCACGCACATGTATTATTGATATTTATTGGTGTGCGGGGAACCCGCTCCGACGTATGGGATAAATCGACTCGCTTTCAATTCTCATTTCTCATCCCCAAGTTTGCCAATATTTCACAAATGTTTTGCAAGAAGCACACAGGATAACGCTTTGTGTTTAGAGACGTGGGCGAAAAAAGGATTATTGAACGAAAAAGAACATGTACTTTTTCCCAAAAAATTCACCCTGTGCATTTCTCATACATCAGCAGTTCATGTGCATGAAATGTATTTCAGAACCACAGGGTCTTACATCAAGATCAGCTTGTCCCGCTCAGGTCCTGCGGAGAGCATGGTGATGCGTGTTTTGAGTTGCCACTCGAGAAATTGCAAATAATTGCGCAAAGTTTCCGGAAGGTCTTCTTTGGTTTTGCAGTTGTCGAGTGAACACATCCATCCCGGAAATTCTTCATAAACCGGTTCGATCACAGCGTCGACAATATCATAAGGAACGCGATCGGTGATCACGCCATTTATTTTATAAGCTACACAGGCTTTGATGCGTTCGAAACTATTGAGGACATCAATTTTTGTGATCGCTAATTGAGTGACACCATTGAGCATGATGGTATATTTCAGTGCAGGAATATCTATCCATCCACAGCGACGCGGTCTGCCTGTGGTAGCACCAAACTCATTGCCAATTTTGCGCAGTTCTTCACCATCTGCATCAAACAATTCGGTCGGGAATGGTCCACCCCCTACCCTTGTGCAATACGCTTTACTGATACCGATCACTTCTTTTACGCGCTGAGGGGCCACACCTAAGCCGGTGCACACACCTGCGGTGATGGTATTACTACTGGTCACAAAGGGATAAGTGCCGTGGTCAACATCGAGCATAGAGCCTTGTGCGCCTTCTGCCAGGATCGTTTTGCCGTTGTGCAGCGATTCATCCATCAGGTATTC
>JAYRVB010000193.1:0-4231 GCA_041918775.1 Chitinophagales bacterium | reverse complement strand
CGAACATCTTTTTGGCAATGGTGTCGGGGTCGATGGCACCGCGTTCCGTTTTGGTACACGAGACCATCCATAAACAGAAAATGGGGGTGATCAGATACTTATACATTGTGTGTGGTTTGTTTCAGGTAGAATCGGATGTAAAATTTATGTATTTTCTTTACGTGCACAAACCAGTGTTTCCACAATATGGTACAGATATATACAGATGGGTCAGCAAAGGGCAATCCGGGGCCGGGCGGATTTGGTACCATATTGCGATATGGCAGGCATGAAAAAGAGCTCTCAGGCGGGTTTCGGCGCACCACCAACAACCGGATGGAGCTGATGGCGGTCATTGCCGGACTCGAAGCCCTCAACCGCGAAGGCATGGACATTACGATATATACCGATTCTAAATACGTGTGTGAAGCCATCGAAAAGCGCTGGATCTATGGCTGGATGAAGAAAAATTTTGCCGGAAAGAAGAATCAGGATCTCTGGATGCGCCTCATGCGCAGTTATGCGCGGCACAAGGTCAAATTCATCTGGATTAAAGGCCATGCCGGTCACCCCGAAAATGAACGATGTGATGCACTGGCACAGGCATCTGCCGATATGCCGGGTTTACCGGCTGATACGGGTTATGAGCAGCAGGTACAGAGCGGTTTGAACCTCGATTAAGGCTTCACCTCAGGATGGCGCTCGAGAAACTCCATGATCTTCTCCACCATAGCCTTGGAACCGATGTAGAACGGCGTTTTCTGGTGCAATTCACGCGGCTCTATCTCCACAATCCTGCGCTTGCCGTTTGTGGCCATTCCTCCGGCCTGTTCAGCGATAAAGGCAAGTGGATTACACTCGTATAAAAGGCGCAGTTTCCCTTTCGGCGACTTGGCTGTTTCAGGATACAGGTATACCCCACCCTTCAACATGTTTCGGTGAAAATCTGCCACCAGAGAACCAATGTAGCGGCTGGTGAAAGGACGGTTTGTTTTGGTGTCTTCCTCCTGTGTGTATTTGATATAACGCTTCACACCTTCAGGGAAATGCACGTAGTTACCTTCATTAATGGAGTAGATAATACCTTTTGTCGGGATCTTGATATCGGGGTGAGATAGGCAAAACTCACCAATACTCGGGTCGAGGGTAAAGCCGTTCACGCCAAACCCTGTGGTATACACCATCATGGTCGAAGACCCGTAAATGATGTATCCGGCTGCTACCTGCTCAGTTCCTTTTTGCAGGAAATCCTCCAGGGTAGCACCTCCGCTTAAACTGAGGCGACGGTAAATGGAAAAAATGGTGCCTATCGACACGTTAACATCGATATTGCCCGAACCATCGAGCGGGTCGATGAGTACCACATACTTACCTGACTTGGAAATAGCGCCATCAAAAGGGATAAAGTTGTCTTCTTCCTCACTGGCAAAACCACACACTTCCCCACCGGCCATTAAGGCGCTCATAAATTGCGTATTTGCGTAAACATCCAGCTTCTGCTGAGTTTCGCCACTCATATTTTCTGTGCCCTGAGCACCCAAAATGTCTACTAAACCCGCTTTATTCACTTCCCGGTTCACGATCTTGGCTGCAATACTCAGATCGGCCAATAAACGGGTCAACTCTCCTGTCGCGAACGGAAAATCAGACTGCCGTTCAACGATGAATTCTCCTAGGGTTTTTACCTTCATACGCAGTGGTTAGGGTGGCAAAGGTAGTGAAGATGAGGCACTTAGCTGCGCAAAACAGGAGATTTAGCCTGCTAAAACCGCACCGGCTATCGGGAATCCAGGCCTCAGGACCCTATCTTCGCCTTATGAATTTCACGATCCGAAAGGCAACTTCTGCCGATATGCAGGCCATACACGATCTGGTGGCGCAACTGGCAATATACGAACGCGCAGCCGATCAGGTGGAAACCAATGCGGATACCTATTCGCGCGATTTCGAATCCGGTGCCTTCGATGCTATTTTGGCTATCCATGGTGACACAGGCGAAGTGGTTGGTATGGCCTTGTATTATTTTGCCTATTCTACATGGAAAGGAAAATACCTCTGGCTGGAAGATTTCATCGTATCAGACGCCTATAGAGGGAAGGGCATCGGAAAGATGTTGTTCGATGCAGTTACCGACATCGCGCAGCAATGCAATGCATTCATGAAATTTCAGGTGCTCGACTGGAACACCCCTGCCATGCAATTTTATGATCGCTACCAGGTAGCCTATGAAAAAGAATGGATCACCTGCAGAAAGCGGTTTACACACTGATCCATCACCCTAACAAAAGCTTATACGCCAAATTGGGTAAGGTGGTGATCGATATGCTTATAAAACATCACGTTCCATTCGGCTGCCGATAATTTTCCGAAAGAATTTGAGGCGCGACCATCAAAGAAGGCTTCTCCATCAGCCTGAACCCTTCGGATATAATCCACCAGTCTTTTTCTTTCCACCTCAAAGTCACGCGTATCATTCACCACAAAGGCCGGTGCTGTTGGGGAATTGCGTTTATAGGGTTTATTGCCCACCACTGCCGGTTTCACAAACAACTTGAGCAAAAACTGCGCAGCCGCACCCGGTTTCTTATGTTTATCGGTATACACCATTTCATAGGTCACACAACAATGCGCCAACATCTGCGCCACCTGCATTTTGCCCCATTGAGGTTGAGTAGATGCTGTGAGTGCATCAATTCGTGCAATAACAGATTCAGCAACATCCTTTGAAAAAATATTGGGATAGGTCATAAAGAGAGAATTGCGCGCAAATATACAGGAATACCTTAAAACCCAAATACAGACCTAAACCATTGCGCATACAAGAGCACACCACGCCTAAAACTCCATAAACAAATAATCGAATCCCTGCGCATGATGCATACAGCCTTCTATAAACAGTCCATTAGATGCATCCACGAAATATCCTTCCTCTCGAAAATATGCCTGATCCCGGATGGGTTGATCCTCCGCATCATATAAGAGCTGCCCTGTGGTAATATGCATGACATACAATGCAAAATCGCCTACCATGTAAGTGCGCAATGAACCGATACAGAATAGATCGGTGAATATGTGCAGCGAGTCGCGCATCGTATGTTGATACCCATAGTAGTCCAGGATACTATAGGCATAGGAAGTTGTGTCATGAAATACCTGTATCGGATACAAATCGCCCGAAGGAAACACAATATCAATATTTTGATGCACAGAGTCACCCTGCAATTTCGCGATAGAGCAATCCGGTTTCAACAGACAATCCTGAATGTCCACACAACGCACCTGCGTAAATCCCGGCCAGGTTTGCGTTACATGTAGCGACTTATCAAACAGTTGATGTAATACACTGTCGTAATCCATTTGACTGAACCAGGGTACGATATCGAGATATATGCTGTCTACCGGGCGTAGATTATAGTCATACACCCGCACATAAGCATCCCCCATCCATCCAATAACTTCTACTTCCCCTTTAAATCGCCTCTTTGCTTTAAACTCCAACACCGCGATGCCATCCTTGAAATACCCAATCGGAAATGACCGCTGCTGCGTGGCAAACTCACATGCATGCGCAGGACGAGTGAGCAAGATACCTACCAATAAAATCACTACATATCCTATTTTACTTTGTTTTCCCCGCATACAACTGATTCAGCATAAAAATAACATCGAAACTTAAATGCAACACAAGCACATGTTAGCACCTGCCCTGATCTATTCTATTCTATTTATTTGTTGCGCACTCACTGCAATTGCTCTTTAACCCAGGTTTCCAATTCCCCTTTGTTATCACTTTCAATGATCGCTTCCATGCGCTTGTCCTTTTTTAAACCGCCGGCTTTGTAAACCTTGATGGCACTCTGCACACCGGCCAATGAGCAGGCCTGCACATCCTTTGAATAATCGTTTTGCAGCACATATCGAGTATATCCACCTATAAAACTGACGAGCAACTCCGGATTCTTTTTTGTGAATGGCGTCACATCGCTATTCAGCTCAACAGTTACAGTCGGCGAGTTGATGATCCAAACTAATAATAATGCCTGCTGTGTTTCCCGCTTCTCCTTTTCCTGATCTATCGGAGTGTTTTCCAGCCAGTCGATCGTGGCGAGCACTTTCTCCTCACTGGCCACCCATTCCTCCTCCGAATCCGGTAATTTTTCCAATAGATTTTGTGCCTGCATGGTTGAGGTGCCTATCCACATGCACATGATCACCATAAGGTTTTGAAGTGTTTTCATTTGATGTAATTTCT
>JAYRVB010000192.1:0-1803 GCA_041918775.1 Chitinophagales bacterium | reverse complement strand
GAAAGATGCTGCCAGATATAAAGCAGCGATGAAGGATTGCAAATCATGGCAGGCGAAGACGCGAATGGCCGAAGCTGCAAACAAGAATACTACGTCCATGTTTAGCAGCGCGAAGACCGCCCTGCAAAATGAAATTAAAGCAGCGCTCGGTGCAGCTAAAGATCCATATGAAAAAGCGGCATGGCTCAAAGCATGGAGCAGTGAATTGCGCAACTTCGAGTCTATTCCTAAATATACCTTGCCTGATCAGCCAATTCCTGTTCGGACCCAGGCGGTGACTTGTCTGATCGACGCTTGCCGGGATAAAAACTTTGATGCCTACTTTGCCGGCGAAGGTTATCTGATCAAAGCTCAGATCGGCGGATACCTCGCTACGGCTATGAAATCAGGAGATCCCGGCATCATCGCTCTCATCGCGGGAGCGATATCCGATCCTAAAACCGGATTGAAAGAAATCTTCAAAGAGCGAAAGACTGATTTGAATAAAGCATTGGCAGGCCTCAAACTGCCTGAAGAAATGGAGACCTACCTGGAGGTGACTAAAGCGCTCAAAGAATATGGAATGGATGCGCCTGCTGTACCGGAAGACCAGAAGAAATATAAATCCATCGATTGGAAATTGATTGATCAGCTAAAACCTGGTAGCACTGTTCAGTTGACCACCTCCCGAGGTGAAATTACAATTGCTCTGTACCCAGATCGTGCACCTGTATCCGTGACCAGTTTTCTGCAATTAGCTAAGGAGGGTTACTACAATGGGAAATCCTTTCATCGTGTGGTCCCCAATTTTGTGATCCAGACCGGATGCCCGCGTGGAGACGGATTCGGAGGACTTGATTTTACACTGCGATCAGAACTGGCCGGCACCTACTATGATGATGAAGGATATGTAGGGATGGCGTCAGCAGGTCCGCATACCGAAGGCCCACAGTTTTTCATCACTCATTCTCCTTCGCCACATCTGGATGGTCGCTATACCATTATCGGTAAGGTTACATCAGGCATGGATGTCGTTCATAAAACGGAAATAGGAGACACCATCAAGCAAATCAACATACGTTACTAACTATATGATACTATCTACTCCTTTAGAATCAAGGCACATCGAACTGGGTGCCAAAATGGTTGAGTTTGCCGGCTACAATATGCCGGTGGTCTATTCAAGCATCCAAGACGAACATCATGCTGTGCGCAAGAGCGTTGGCGTGTTTGATGTCTCCCACATGGGTGAATTTATCGTCAAAGGAAAACAATCGCTCGAACTTGTACAACGCATCAGCTCAAATGATGCGGCTGCCTTAAAAATCGGCCAGGCGCAATATTCATGTCTTCCAAATGAAACAGGTGGCATCGTTGATGATATGCTGGTCTATCGTCTGCCGCAAGATATGTGTGCAGAAGGCGAGCAGGCCTTTATGTTGGTTGTCAATGCTTCTAACATCCACAAGGATTGGGATCATATCCAACAGTATGCTTCGGCTTTTGATACCCGCATCATTGACATCTCTGACAAGACGGGATTACTGGCGGTTCAGGGCCCATTGGCAAAAGAGTTGTTGCAACCATTAACTGATGTTGCACTGGATGATATACCCTATTATCATTTTGCAAAAGGAAAAATTGCAGGCATAGATAATGTCATCATTTCCGCCACGGGATATACCGGATCAGGAGGATTTGAATTGTATGTAGAAAGCAAAGATCTTGTGGCCTTATGGGATACGATCATGGCACTGGACAATCCTGTAAAACCAGTTCCTGCCGGACTAGGCGCTCGTGATACGTTGAGACTCGAAATGGGCT
>JAYRVB010000191.1:0-4946 GCA_041918775.1 Chitinophagales bacterium | reverse complement strand
GCGCCGATGGCCAAGTTGACCGCGGTTGAGATCGCCATGTTGGTTACCTGGATGGATCAGGGAGCATTGAACAATTCCTGCACAGATTGCGATACGGCTGCAGTAACATACAGCGGCACAATCAGCGCCATTATGGATGCGTATTGCACCGGATGTCACGACCACAGTACGCCTGCCGGCAGTATAGACCTGACCGTGTATGTCGGAACCGGCAGCATTTCAGGTGTTTCGGATGTGGCTGCAGATGGAAGTTTACTGGGTTCGTTGAATTTTGAAGCTGCGTATACTTCGATGCCTCAGGGCGCTGCGCAATTACCACAATGCCTTATCGATCAGATCAGTGCCTGGGTAGATGCCGGATATCCGGATAATTAAAAGAAGGCGGAACGTAATGCATGCAGCGTATGTTATATAATTGGTAATCAATTCATTATCGTATGAAAAGGAATTCTGTGTTAATGACCGGTTTGGTACTGATACCTTTGGCCGGATGGATGGGTTCATGTAAGCACGTTCCCTTTGTTGACCCTGCTCAGCATACAGTAACAGAAGATTGTGATCCTGATACGGTATATTTTGTCAACGACATTTATCCTCTGATCATCAGCAATTGCGCGAAAAGCGGATGTCACGATGGCACGTCCTATGAAGAAGAGGCTGAAGACCTATCTTCCTACGAGGCGATCATGAATAGTGATTTTGTAACGGGATCTGATCCAAATGATAGTAAAATGATCGAGGTCCTCACTGAAGGCGGCGATGATCGCATGCCTCCGGAACCGGATGAGCCCTTAAGTTCGGCACAGATCGATCTGATCAGCACCTGGATCGCCCAGGGAGCGAGAAATAATGAATGTAGCGGAGGATGCGATACCACCAATGTTTCATACAGCGGGACTATCGCCCTGGCAATGGACAAGTATTGCACAGGTTGTCACAGTGGTGCAACTCCCGGCGGCGATATATCTTTGACCAATTATGCCGAAGTGGCCGCCATTGCTGCAGACGGAAGTTTAATGGGTACGATCACACATACCGATGGGTATATTTCCATGCCATATGGCGGTGGATGGTTGCCTGACTGTAAGATCGATGAAATACGTATATGGGTTGAAAATGGTTATCCAAATGACTAAGAAACAGATCTTTATTTTCGGGGTGCTGGGTATTGCTTTGGCTGCTGCAACCAGTACCGGATGTTATTACGACAGCAAGGAAGAACTCGGGTTGCTTACCACCTGCGATACGGTAGCCGTTTCATTTGCTGCAGATATTCAGCCCATTCTTGCTGCTGAATGCGACGTGTGCCATAGTGCAGCCGCTGCCGATCTGGTGGGCGGTGGAAACAATCTGGATGGCTATGATAATGTTTGGAATTACACAGAGCCCGGATCGGCTGAAAATAGCTTATTGTATCAAAGTGTGGCCTGGCTTGCCGGTGCCTCCTTTATGCCTAAAAGCGGCTCACAATTGAGCTCCTGCGAGCTTTCGCTGATCCGTATATGGATCAATGACGGCGCAAATAATAATTAATCCGCAGAACTGATGTAGTTTTAATGTCGGGATTAGCATAAATCAGACAACCAAACAAAAGACAATGCAAAAAACACTTATCGCATTATGCCTGTGCTGTTCTATGGCGGTGACGCAGGCACAGAACACCACCTATGCGACCGAAACCTTCCGCGATACGCGTATAATCAGCGGTCAAAGCGTTGAAACAAGCATTCAGGGTCAGGCGAAATTTATCATTTCGCATAGGTTTGGCGACCTCTATGATCAAAATGCATTCAGTGTTTTATACAATTTTTTCGGTTTTAACGGTGGTGCAAACATGCGTATAGGCCTGGATTACGGGATCACGAACTGGTTGGAAGTGGGTGCAGGGCGAAGTAACCTCGACAAAACCTATGATGCTTTTGTGAAAATGCGTTTATTGCGTCAGAGCAGTGGCGACAGGTTTATGCCGGTTACGGTAACCTGGTATTCGGATATCAGCGTGATCACTGACACCTCCAATGAATTGCTCGACCCCTATTTTGTGAATGGTTTTGGTTTCAGCAACCAATTGCTGATCGGACGTAAGTTCTCTGATGGTTTTAGTTTGCAATTGATGCCTACCCACGTGCACCGCAACCTGGTGGACCTCAACAGCGACCCAAATGACCTTTTTGCGATAGGCGTAGCCACTAAAGTGCGTGTAGCAAAGCAGATCGACCTTACCGGGGAGTATTTCTATACCTTACCGGGTCAATTGCCTGATGGATATGATAACTGTATTGCCCTGGGTGCCGACTTTATTACCAAAGGCCACGTTTTCCAGCTACAGATCACCAATTCGCCCTACCTGATCCCTGAACATTACATTGCCAAAACACAGGGCAATATTTACGAGACCATAAATGGGAAACCGGAATTCAACATTCGCATCGGCTTTAACATCACCCGAACCTTCAAAGTGGCAGGTCGACAATATTGATGTGCAGTCGGGCTTCTGATAATTCTTTACGATAATTCGGACACAGAGGTGTAACTTTGTGCCATGCTTTCAGGCAGGCTAAGCAAGCTCTATGATGCCACAGTAGGCAGACTGTGGAAACCCATCCAACCTTACTATCAACGTTTCATCGGCAAGTATGTAGATATTCTGGAAACAGCATATCCCTATCCGGTAAAAGTGTTTCGCATTTCCATGCGATCAGCCGGTGCGTTGGCCTGTGTATTGTTTGTAATGTATTTGTTGATCCTGGTTGGTGCATTCGGGATCGTTCCAAATAAAACAGCACTCAAAGAAGTAAAAAATTATACTGCTTCTGAAGTATATGGTCAGGACAGTGTATTATTAGGTAAATTCTTTATCGAAAACAGAACCAATGCAGAATTTACCGATCTGCCTGAGCATTTGATCAATGCATTAGTGGCTACCGAGGATGCACGATTCTATGAACATGATGGCGTTGATTTTGTGAGTTTCATTCGCGTGCTGGTCCTATCGATCATTTTAAATGATGATGCAGGTGGTGGCAGTACCATCACACAACAATTAGCGAAGAATTTATTTGGTCGAAAGGATTACGGTCCGCTTACCATGCCGGTAAATAAATTTCGCGAGGTGATCATTGCAGGCAGGTTGGAAGATGTGTACGATAAAAACGAAATTCTCACCTTATATTTCAATACAGTACCATTCGGGGAAGACTGTTATGGTATTGAGGCAGGTGCATTGCGTTTCTTCAATAAAAAACCAAATGCGCTCAATCCGGAGGAAAGTGCAGTACTGGTGGGCTTATTAAAAGCGAATACCACTTACAACCCGCGCCTGAATCCGGAAAAATCCTTGTCGCGCAGAAATACCGTACTGCAATTAATGGTCAACCACGAAAACCATTATATGACAAGCCAGCAGGCCGACAGTTTGATCGCCCTGCCACTCACATTGAATTATCGCAGAGAAAATGCCAGCGATGGATTGGCGCCCTATTTCAGGGAATATTTAAAAACACAATTAGCGGATTGGGCTGAAGCAAATCCCAAACCAGATGGCACCAAATGGGATATTTATACGGATGGTTTAAAGATATATACCACCATCAATGGACAATTGCAGGCGTATGCAGAAGATGCTATGCGAGAACACATGGCCTATTTGCAAAAGCAATTTGATAAAAGCTGGGGTAAAACCGAACCCTGGAAAAACAGCAAGGCAGATGTGGTAGGTGCTGCACGCAAACGCAGTGCACGTTATCAATCACTTAAAGAGCAGGGTTACAGCGATAAAGGCATCACTAAACGATTTGACGAAGCTGTAGATACGCGGATATTTACCTGGGATGGCGTAGCAGATACGATGATGACCCCTAATGATTCATTGCGTCACCATTTACGATACATGCATACCGGGTTTGTGGCGATGGAACCAAAAACAGGGTATATACTCGCCTGGGTAGGTGGTATTGATTACAATTTCTTTCAATATGACCATGTGCGTTCAAAACGTCAGGTGGGTTCAACCTTTAAACCTATTGTATATGCTACCGCGATAGAGTCCGGAATTTCGCCTTGTGCCTACATACCAAATAAAAAAGTATCCTATCCGGAATACGATAACTGGACACCCGGAAATTCAGATGGAGAATATGGCGGATATTATAGTATGAAGGGAGGACTTACGCATTCGGTGAATACCATTGCTGCCAATCTGATCATGCAAACAGGTGTACAACCTGTAATTGATGAAGCCAGAAAAATGGGCATTTCCAGCAAGTTACCGCAAGTGCCATCCATTGCCCTGGGTACTGCGAGTATTTCCTTATTGGAAATGGTCACTGCATATGGTTGTTTTGCCAATCGCGGATTACGTGCTGATCCAAAGTATTTATTGCGGATTGAAACTCAGGAAGGCGAAATATTGTTTGAAGATAAGGCAGCAAAGAAAACACGTGCACTCACACAGGAAACAGCAGACCTCATGATACAGATCATGCGCAGTGTGGTCAACAACGGAACAGCTTCGCGCTTGCGTGGCACGTATGGTTTGGGTATGGATCTTGCCGGGAAGACAGGGACTACGCAGGATAATACAGATGGCTGGTTCATTGGCTATAATTCACGCATAGTTGCAGGTGCCTGGGTAGGTGCAGAAGATCCGAGCATCAAATGGAAGACCACAGGTTTAGGACAAGGTGCTGCCACTGCCCTGCCGATATTCGGAAAATTCATGTCGAAAAGTGTGCGCGATGCAAACACACGCAAATTTGTTACCGGTGGATTTAATGCCCCTGCCGATTCTTTATTGATGGAATTGGACTGTTCGATGTGGATTCCCGATTCGATCAATACCGATTCAATGGGTTTATTGAAACGGGTGATCGGAAATATCAAAGATTATTTAAAAAATACCGGACAGGATTCGTTGATTCAAACGTATCCGGGTTCGGAGGATGATT
>JAYRVB010000190.1:0-3335 GCA_041918775.1 Chitinophagales bacterium | reverse complement strand
AGATTATTTTCTGCAAAGAATTGAATGATATCTTGTCTGGCCTCCGGACGAAGTATACGACCTATAATATGTTTTTTCCCTTCCAGATCGGGTTGAATATTTGGGTCTTCGATATAGATCTGTTTTTCGCGTTCGAGCATTTGCAAACCCACATAGGCTGCACCCAGATCACCGCTCACGCATATCAGATCGCCTTCTTTCGCACCATTGCGATAGGCTACTGCCTGTTCACCCACCACACCAAATGCAGTTACGGAAATGATCAGGCCTTTTAAGCTTGTTGTGGTATCTCCGCCTACCAGGTCTACATCAAAATACGCGCACGCATGATGTATACCTTCATAAAATGCCTCCAGCGCCTCTACTGAATAGCGGTTGCTGATGGCTATACTTACTACCACATGTGTTGCCTTGGCATTCATCGCACAGATGTCGCTCACATTCACCGCAATGGCCTTAAAACCCAGATGCTGCAGGGGTGTGTACATCATGTCGAAATGCACACCTTCCACGAGCATATCCGTGGTCACCACAGTCATTTGGTGACTATTGTCGATCACTGCTGCATCATCGCCAATGCCTTTGAGGGTGGCAGCGTGTTTGATCTCAGTATTCCGGGTCAGGTGATCGATGAGGCCAAACTCGCCCAATTGAGCGATTTCAGTGCGTTTATTCGGATTGTCCATCTGTGGTACGGTCATTTGAACTGCAAAGTTGCGTAAAGATTTAACAATTCCTTGTTCGAATGTTATCTTAGTCACCGGAACAGCAGATAAACGACGATGACAGAACGAACCATACACTCGCCGCTTTCTACTTTTTATAAGTGGGAGGCGCAGCAGGCAGACACATTATATTTACGCCAACCGATCAATGGCGAATGGCATACGTATACCTGGAGGCAATGTGGAGATCAGATCCGCCGAATGGCTGCCTACCTGCAATCGCTGAATTACCCGCCGGGAAGTCGCATCGCCATTTTATCCAAGAATTGTGTGCATTGGATGTTGAGCGATTATGCCATTTGGATGGCCGGACACATTTCGGTGCCAATGTATCCCAATATGGCACCATCAACCGTGCGGCAAATATTGGAGCACAGCGAAAGCAAATTGCTTTTTGTTGGAAAGCTGGATGATTGGGCCTATTTGAAACCGGGTGTGCCGGATGATATGCCATGCATTGCCTTCCCGTTTTATGGTATCACTGAATACACTAATTGGGATACCATCGTACAAAATACCATGCCGATCACGGAGAATCCGGATTATCCTATGGATAATTTGTGTACGATCATGTATACCAGTGGCACAACAGGTATGCCAAAGGGAGTGATGCATACCTTCTACAATTTTGCCTTTGCCGCTGAGCAGGCATTTCCGCAATTGAATATCGATAATAGTGCAGTGTTCTTTTCTTATTTACCGATGTGTCATATTGCTGAAAGGTTATTGATCGAGATGGGAAGTTTATATACGGGTGGTCGTGTTTCCTTTGCTGAAAGTCTGGATACCTTCCCGAAGAACCTACAGGACACATCCCCGACCATTTTCCTCGCAGTGCCGCGTATCTGGTCTAAGTTTCAGGAGAAGATACTGGAGAAGATGCCGCAGAAGAAACTTGATACCTTGTTGAAAATTCCAATCATCAATGGTATTGTGCGTAAAAAGATCAAAAAGGCATTGGGTTTATCAAAGGCCGATCAGGTTTTTTCCGGAGCGGCGCCTATATCACCGGATCTGATCAGGTGGTTTTGGAAACTGGATATTCAGATCCAGCAGGCTTATGCCATGACGGAGGATTGTTGCTATAGTCACACCAACTACAAAGACCGAAATAAAATTGGCACAGTGGGATTGCGATTCCCGATGGTAGACCTCAAATTTACCGATCAGGGAGAACTCCTTATCCGACATCCGGCAATCATGAAAGGATATTACAAGGAGGAAGCGATGACGCGTGAAGTATTTGATGCGGAAGGATATTTCAAAACCGGCGACAAAGCAGAAGTGGATGCTGAAGGCTTTCTGAAGATCACCGGCAGGGTGAAGGAATTGTTCAAAACCAGTAAGGGAAAATATGTTGCACCAATGCCGATAGAAATGAAGTTTGCCGGAAATACGGATATCGGACAAGTATTGGTGGTAGGATATACACTTCCGCAACCGATCGCACTGGTCACTTTATCTGAAAACGGAAAGAAGAAGGACGTGCATCAATTGAATACAGAATTTACACAAACCCTGAATCAGATCAATGAAACATTAGACTCTTTTGAAAAGTTGGAAAAGGTGATCGTGCTGAAGGAGGAATGGACCATACAGAACAATTTGCTCACACCATCATTAAAAGTGAAGCGCAACGAAGTGGAAAAGAAATTTCAGGATATGTATGAGCCCTGGTTCAATGTGAAGGATACAGTGATCTGGGAATAATCACAGATAAATTAAGCAAAGAGCCGATCAATTGGATCGGCTCTTTTTTTATTCTGGTATCTGTTGAGGCACATGCCTGGAGGGTAGTCTTGTATCAGGCAGACACTGCGCTTTATTCATGGATATCCATACACAATTCCACCAACACCCCGTTGGTAGATTTCGGATGAAGAAAAACAATCAGCTTATGATCTGCACCGGTCATAGGTTCTTTAGAGAGTAATTGAAAGCCCGCCTCTTCCAGTCGATGCATTTCTGCATAAATATCATCAACTGCATAAGCGATATGGTGCACCCCTTCACCTCGTTTTTCAATAAATTTTGCGATAGCTGACTGTGGGTTTGTCGACTCGAGTAATTCTATTTTCGTTTCCCCCATCATAAAAAACGATGTGCTTACCCCTTCGCGTTCAACCGCTTCTACCTTGTAATGTTCCTTTCCAAACAGTTTAGCGAACAATTGATTGCTTTCTGACAGGCTTTTTACAGCTATTCCGATGTGTTCGATCTTTTTCATACAGCGCGCTTTTTAGGTGCCTTACAAAGCTAAGGATTGTTGGGTCAATGGGTCAGTGGGTGAGTGGGTCAGTGGGTCAATGGGTGAGTGGGTCAGTGGGTATCTTAATGAATCTGGCTCTGCATCATTGCATCCCAAATTTTGTATTTCTCCGCCCCTCCACTCCTCCGCCCTTCCGCGTGAAAAAAAGGGTCAACAGCTGAGTAGATACTACTAAATGCCACCCAAACCAATCCCCAACCCTCAACCCTCAACCCCCAACCCCCAACCCCCAACCCTCAACCCACAACCCTCAACCCTCAACCCTCAACCCCCAACCCTCAACCCTCAACCCTCAACCCCCAACCCTCAACCCTCAACCCTCAACCCTCAACCCATTTTTT
>JAYRVB010000189.1:0-4120 GCA_041918775.1 Chitinophagales bacterium | reverse complement strand
TTCGCCTTTCGAATCTGCATCCTTCCAGATCGCAGCGATGTGGTGCTGAATTTTGCGGAAGGCTTCCTCCTCCGGAATACAGGTATCGGTAACACGGTTCAATCCCTGCTCCAACAGATCCCACTCCTGCTCAGGGGTGAGGTCGCGGTAGTTGGGAATGCGCTTGTAGTGCGAATGGGCTACGAGGTTCATGATGTCCTCCTCCAGGTTCGCTCCGGTGCAACTGATGATGTCAATCTTTCCCTGACGGATCATCTCCGCCAGCGAAACCCCTAACTCCGCCGTACTCATCGCTCCGGCAAGGGTCACCATCATTTTTCCACCCTCAAGCAAATGGGTTTCATACCCTTTTGCAGCATCCACCAAAGCAGCCGCATTAAAGTGGCGATAATGATGGGTGATGAACTGAGATATTGGGCCTTTTGTCATATTCGTTATTTTATTGTTTTTTATTTACATCCTCAATTTGTCTCCCGCAGATCCCGCAGATTTCCGCAGAAATACCGCAGAAAATGCAACGCTTACCTCCCCCACATCAGCACATCAGCAAATCAGCACATCTCCCACATCCCCTCTGCCTCCATCAACCACTCAAGCATTCGTGCATTCGTGGCTAATTGTATTTTTCTACATCCTCAATTTTTCTCCCGCAGATTTCCGCAGAAATACCGCAGAAAATGCATGGCTGGGGTATTTCTGATGACTCTTTTGGTAATCTCATGTAATACAAAGAAACAAATAAAAATGTGAACTCATATCCTTACTCAATGTAATATAACACGCTCAGCCTAAGATATCCGCCAACCCCTTTGCTTGGATACACCCCGCTGACTGAATACAACTCTACATCATAGTTTATCGGCGTTTTGAACAAGGCATCAAAACCCACACCCAATACGTCCGTTGGCAACAACATCAATTTCATACCGATAAATGAATTTATATCAGACCCGGAATAACTATAGGTAAGCGGATCGCCATTCCATGTACTGTTCTGTTCAACACGCTGGTATATTAATTCAAAGCCGGCACTAACACCAAACATAACCGGAACATTGTTTGCCTCACCGAGCCAATAAGTGCCCCCCAATCCCAGGGAATACCAGTTTACAGTCTCATCAACAGTAACGGTGTCACCAATAAAACCTGCACCAAAATAGTCACTCGCGTATTGCGATTTTTTAGGCAATCCCCAACCCGCCATTACAAAACCATCAACACCATACATGAAATCATAATAGCCAAATGAAATGTTGGTCCCGGGCAGAATGATCGGAGATCCACTCGTTGTATACTCGCCGATGATCAATGCACCGGCACTACCGCTTGCATACAACTGCGCATGCATATGATGCGCACTCAACATGCTTATAAACAAAAAGGAAAACAGCGTCTTCATGGTAATATGGTTTATCCAAAAATAATCTTTTTATTTTTCGAACTTACAAATCCCCACATTTTCCAAAGACACCACTCAGAAAATGCACTGCCCGCCATTTTCTTCATCCCTCTGCCTCAATCAACCACCAAAGCATTCGTGCATTCGTGGCTAATTGTATTTTTCTACATCATCAAATTGTCTCCCGCAGATCCCGCAGATGTCCGCAGAAATACCGCAGAAAATTCAACACCTGCCTTTAATAACCACTCAAGCATTCGTGCATTCGTGGCTAACCTATTTTCTCGCAAAGGCGCAAAGACGCAAAGGGTTATGATGCGTAGGATTCGGTTGGTGGACAGGTACAGATCAAATTACGGTCTCCGTGGGTGTTGTTGATGCGCGCTACCGACGGCCAGAATTTGCGGTCGCGGATATAGTCAGCCGGGAAGGCCGCCGCATCGCGCGAATACGCATGCTGCCAGTTTTCACTCAACACCTCGCGGATCGTATGCGGCGCATTTTTTAGGACATTGTCCAATTTATCTGCACTGCCGTTTACGATCGCCTCAATCTCCGCGCGAATACCCAGCATGGCTTCCACAAAACGATCCAGCTCTTCCTTACTCTCACTCTCCGTAGGCTCTATCATCAAAGTGCCCGCTACCGGAAACGATACCGTAGGTGCGTGAAATCCATAATCCATCAATCGCTTCGCCACATCCTCCACTTCCAAACCTATCGTATGTTTCCATTTGCGGAAATCAATGATGAACTCATGCGCTACCCGGCCACTCTTACCCAGATACAAAATATCATAACTGCTTTCGAGTTTGCTCTTCAGATAATTCGCATTCAATATCGCATACTTCGTTGCATCGGTGCAGCCTTCGCCACCCAACATTTTGATATACGCATAACTGATCAACAAAATACTCGCACTACCGAACGGCGCGGCATTAATCGCCTTGATCGCATGCGTGCCACCGGTGGTAAACAAGGGATGTCCCGGTAAGAAAGGCACTAATTTTTCATTCACACAAATAGGCCCCATACCCGGACCACCACCACCATGCGGAATCGCAAATGTTTTATGGAGATTGAGGTGGCATACATCCGCCCCGATCTTAGCCGGAGAAGTTAAGCCCACCTGTGCATTCATATTCGCACCATCCATATATACAAGTCCGCCATGTGCATGCACGATCGCACAAATGTCCATGATCGTTTCTTCAAATACACCATGCGTACTTGGATACGTCACCATCAAACACGCCAGATCATCCTTGTGCAATTCAGCCTGTGCGCGCAGATCATCCATATCGAGATGTCCTTCCGCATCGCTCTTCACCACGATCACATCCATACCCGCCATCACCGCACTCGCAGGATTTGTTCCGTGCGCACTCGCCGGGATCAACACCTTGTTGCGGTGCGATTGGTTGTGATGCATATGATAAGCACGTATCACCATCAACCCCGCATATTCACCCTGCGCACCCGAATTCGGTTGTAAACTGCAACCATCAAAACGCGTGATCTCACAGAGGTCTTTTTCCAGTTCTTTGATGATCTGCAAATATCCCTCCACCTGATCAGCAGGCACAAAAGGATGTATTGCCGAAAATTCCGGCCAGGTAACAGGTAATAATTCTGTCGCCGCATTTAATTTCATCGTGCAACTACCCAACGGGATCATCGAAGTAGTCAATGAAAGATCTTTATTTTCCAAACGCTTGATATAACGCATCATCTCACTCTCGCTATGGAAAGTATTGAAGATCGGATGCGACAAATAATCCACTGCGCGTTGTTGTCCTGTCGGTATCGACGACTGCAATCCGTTGAGGGCCGGCAAAGCCGTTGCAGAAACCCCTTTTGCCGAAGCAAATACCTGCAAAATATCCTGCACATCGCCGGCTTCGGTAGTTTCATCCAACGCAATATGGATCGCGCCATTCGATGCGTAATAGAAATTGATGCCCGCCGCCAATGCATGTCTGCGCACAGCGTCCACATCCGCACCACTCACCTGTAAAGTATCAAAGAATGCCGCATTGCTTTGTGTATAGCCCAACGCCTGTAATCCGGCGTTCAGCAATACCGCCATGCTATGCGTTTTTTCCGCGATGCTGCGAATACCGGACTGTCCGTGATATACCGCATACATGCCGGCCATGATCGCCAGTAAAGCCTGGGCCGTGCAGATATTGGAAGTCGCTTTTTCGCGACGGATATGTTGTTCACGCGTCTGCAGGGCCATGCGCAAGGCAGGGCGACCATCGCGGTCGACACTCACCCCGATGATACGACCCGGAATATCGCGCTTGTAAGCATCTCTTGTGGCAAAATACGCTGCATGCGGACCACCAAATCCCATCGGCACACCAAAACGCTGCGTATTCCCTACAGCGCAGTCGGCACCCAGCGAAGCAGGCGTTTGCAACACGGCCAGCGACAAGATATCAGCCGCCATGATGCTATATACTTCATGGGTTTGGAGGTGGGAGATAAAAGAGCTGTAGTCGAACACCTCACCTGTTGCTGCCGGGTACTGGAGCAGCGCAGCGAAGTAACTATTGTCGATGGCAGCATGCCTATGGTTGCCCACCACTACGTCGATGCCCAGCGGCTCGGCTTTTGCCATTACAATTTCAATCGTTTGCGGGAAACAGAGTTCACTCACGAAAAACTTCGCCGAGGTTACCTCTTTTTTATTCTTCAGGTGGAAGAACATGATCA
>JAYRVB010000188.1:0-11199 GCA_041918775.1 Chitinophagales bacterium | reverse complement strand
TGAAATGTTCGGCGAAGAATACTCGCTGGTGGCCATTGCAGATTATGTTTTGCAACACAAAAAGGGCGATGTAGTAAGTAACTTGTCCAGCACACAGGCACTGCGTGATGTAGCGAAAAAATATCAGGTAGTGCATCATCAAAGTGCTGTTGGCGAAGTGCATGTAGTACGTAAAATGAAGGAAGTGCACGCTGTGATCGGCGGTGAAGGAAACGGGGGCATCATCTTACCTGAGTTACATTATGGTCGCGATGCATTGGTAGGAATAGCCTTATTTCTCTCACATCTTGCCCGCTCAGGAAAAACCTGTTCGCGATTGCGTGCTGAGTATCCGAACTATTTCATGGCCAAAAACAAGATCGAATTACCGGAAGGAACTGATGTGCAGGGTATCTTGTTGGGCATGGAGGAAAAGTATAAAAAAGAGAAGCTCAACAAGGAAGATGGCCTGAAGATAGAAATGGATGGCGATTGGGTTCATCTTCGTGCGAGTAATACGGAGCCTATCATTCGCATTTATTCTGAAAGTAGTACAAAAACAACAGCCGAAAACATCAATCGAAAGATCATGGATGATATTCGAAATCTGATGAAATAAGTTCAACCGAAACCCATACCCGAAACCATGCATATTTACCTGGATAATGCCGCAACAACCGCCATGGATCCGCAAGTGGTTGAAGCCATGTTGCCTTATATGCAACATCATTATGGTAATCCTTCCTCTATACATGCCCTTGGACGTGAAACACGCGCAGCTATAGAACGATCGAGAAAGCTGATCGCAAAAATATTGCAGGTTTCTCCCGGCGAGATATTTTTTACCAGTGGGGGCACTGAAGCCAACAATATGGCCATACAGTGCAGTGTGCGTGATCTCGGTGTCACCCATATCATATCCTCACCGATAGAACATCATGCAGTTACCCATACAGTTGAAACGCTGGCGCAGGAAGGGAAAATAAAATTATCCTGGGTAAATATCCTGCCGGACGGATCTGTAGATTATGACCACCTGGCCGCTCTGCTTGCTGAAAATAATGGGAAAACATTGGTGAGTTTAATGCATGCCAATAATGAGATCGGTGTGTTGTTGGATATGCAGCGCGTAAGTGATCTCTGTGCAGCCCATCATGCATTATTTCACTGTGATACCGTGCAAACCATTGCACACTATCCTTTGGATTTAAGTAAAACCAAAGTGCATTTTATTTCCTGTGCTGCCCATAAGTTCCATGGACCAAAAGGGGTTGGTTTTATTTACATCAACAGTGAAGCCAGCATCAAACCATTAATTCACGGAGGTGCCCAGGAACGCAACATGCGTGCCGGTACCGAGAATCTGTACGGCATCATTGGATTGGCAAAAGCATTGGAAATTGCCTACGCGGAATTAGAAGAAACTGCGGCACATATTCGCCACTTGCGTGCACACATGGCCGACCGTTTGGATAAAGAAATTCCGGGCCTCTTATTCAACTGCCCGAAGGATGGATTATATACCGTACTCAATGTAAATTTCCCGCCTTCAGATAAGAACGACATGCTCCTCTTCAACCTCGACATCGCCGGTATCGCGGCCAGCGGTGGAAGTGCATGCAGTTCTGGCAGCAATGTGGGTTCACACGTAATCGCAGCCCTCAACCGCCCCGAACAATCCGCAGCAGTTCGATTCAGCTTCTCTAAATTCAATACACTGCAGGAAATTGACCTGGCAGTGGATGCATTGAAGAAAATTCTTTAATTGATTGAAAAAAGGAAATAGGAGAAAGGAGATAGGAGAAACTAAAATGCACTGTACCGGCCTAAACGTTACCAGGCATGTATATTTCCATCTTCCTTCTTCCTCTTTCCTCTTTCCTCTCTCATCTCTCATCTCTCATCTTTCCTCTCTCATTCCCCCGAAAAGTTATATCTTTCCATGACAAACACTTGTCATGTCAAACCGTAGGACCTTTTTGAAACGCAGTGCTTTGATCGCGGGTACTGCTGCATTTAGTGAATTGGTATTATCGGAAGAATTGAAAGCGGCCATTGCCAAGGCAAATACCTTGACGCCGCTGACTGTGGCGCAGGATGAAGAATTTTGGCAGAATATTCGCCTGGCATATACCACTTCCTCTACCATTATCAACTTAAATAATGGGGGCGTAAGTCCGGCCCCGAAGGTGGTTCAGGATGCTGTTGACAGATATAATAAACTCACGGCTGAAGGGCCCAGTTATTACATGTGGCAGATACTCGATAAAGGGCGAGAAAGCCTGCGCAGAAAAATTGCTGACCTGGCAGGTGCCGATCCGGAAGAAATTGCGATCAACAGAAATACCACCGAGGCATTGGATAATGTCATTTTCGGTTTAGATTTTGAAAAAGGCGATGAGGTCATCCTCACCAAACAGGATTATCCGAACATGATCAACGCGTGGAAGCAAAGAGAGAAACGCGATGGTATTGTATTAAAATGGGTGGAGTTGGATCTGCCTACCAATGATACCGCTTATCTGGTAAGCAAATATACCGAGCAGATCACTTCGCGTACCAAGCTTGTGCAGGTGAATCACATCATCAACTGGACCGGACATATCAATCCGGTGCGCGCCATTGCTGATGCGGTGCATGCGAAAGGTGTGGAGGTGATGATCGATGGTGCACATACCTTTGGACATTTTCAGTTCAAGGTGCCGGAACTGGGTGGTGATTATTATGGCACCAGCTTACACAAGTGGCTCAGTGCTTCCGTTGGTAGTGGCATGCTGTGGATCAAAAAAGAAAAAATTCACAAAGTATGGCCGTTGATGGGCGCACCCGAAACACAAGACATCAACAATATCCGCAAATTTGAAAATTTAGGCACGAGGTCTTTTCCCATTGAATATGCCATCGCCAATGCGATTGATTTTCACATGATGATCGGCCCGGAAAGCAAAGAGGCGCGCTTACGATACCTCAAATCTTATTGGGTGAATAAATGTACCTCCTTACCGAAATTCTCCCTCAACACACATATGGATCCTGCCTATAGTTGTGCGATCGCAAATTTTAGTATCAGCGGCATGGAGCCTGCAGATATTGCTACTAAACTCATACAGGAATACAATGTACATTGCGTAGCCATCAACTGGGAAAATATTCACGGTGTGCGCATTGCCCCACATGTGTATACTTCACTGCAGGACCTCGACGTGTTGGTGAAAGGGATCACACAGATGTGTAACACCTGATGCTTACAACGATTGCAAAAATTGCATAGTGTCTATGTGATCGGCATAATCGTTGAGTCCCGGATCCTGTGTTTTGCCGAAAGGGGTATTTCCGGGTCGATTGGAAACGATGCATTGCAGATCAGCGGCAATAGGATCCAGCTTCTCCTGCAGATCAGCCGCGTCGGAATAACTTTGCAGATACAATACGCTGAGTGGCGAGAAAAGTTGTTCTGATTCAACGAGCATGTAAAAGTCGTTGGTGAGGTAAGGGGTATTATTCAACAATAATAACGCGCGGTTATAATCGAAATTGTGTTTGTATTTTGGATTGTCGATCACCTGTCGATAGGGTTCCCAGTATTTAAATAATAATTGTTGGTCATATCCCTGGGGAACAAATACTTTACCTACGTTTCTGCACCCTAATCCATAAAAGGTGAACACATCTTTGCCGAGTGCTTCCAATTGTTCAGGTGTTTCATCACCGTGTAATACTGCTACAGAAGTACGATTCCTGCGTATGATATGCGGATACTTGCCAAAATAATAGTTGAAATATCGCGCCGAATTATTGCTTCCGGTAGCGATCACCGCATCAAAATCCTGTAAACGTTCAGTAAAGGATAATTGATCGGCAAGAGGTGGATATATTTCCTGCAATTGCGCCTGCATCCATGGAAAGAAATAGCTGTCTTTGCTGCTCAGTTTGATCTGCGCCCGGTGACCACTCATGAGCACACACAGGATATCATGCATCCCCACAAAAGGCACATTTCCGGCAAGCACAAGTCCGACTGTTTTCATGCGATCGGCTGGCGAGTATCCCGATATCCAGGCCTGCAGTTTTTCGGCATCGAAGAATTGTTGCCGGAAGCTGCGCAACATCGTCCACAACTGTTCCCTGTCGAACCAGCCATTTTGCGCCTGCGTTTGTCGTAAAACATCTGTTAATGAAGCGTTTCCCTCATATAAGGAAGCGCCAAAGGTACTGAGCGCCCTGATCCGTTCTGCTACACTGCTGCCTGAGGTCATTTCGGTTTTGTTATTTAGAATGAGTATAAATTCGGCTTGATATCCCATTCCTTTTTTGAAATGTGCGAAGCCTGCCCATATATTTGACGGCATAAAATTAAAGAAAACGAATTATGGCAATTCATATCACATCAGACTGTATCAACTGTGGCGCTTGCGAACCTGAATGTCCGAACAATGCGATCTATGAAGGTGGCGTAGAATGGGCTTTTTCCGATGGAACAACTGTTAAAGGTGCTGTAACCCTTGCTGATGGCTCCTCTATGGACGCTGATCAGAAAAACGCACCGATCGCGGATGATGTGTATTACATCGTTCCGGATAAGTGTACCGAGTGCCAGGGCTTCCACGAAGAGCCACAATGCGCTGCGGTTTGTCCGGTTGACTGCTGTCTGCCTGACCCTGAACGTGTAGAGACTCCGGATCAGTTGCTGGCTAAAAAAGCGAAATTGCACATTTGATAATCAAATACTACCCTGTAGGCGCCACCCACCAGTGGCGCCTTTTTTATTTTTGTCACCACACCCTGTTTACAACTGTGATACGCTAAGCCCCTGCTTTACCGTTAATTTGCCCACATGAAAAAGAATATTGCCGTCGTGTGCGGCGGTTTTACTGCAGAAAGAAATATTTCCCTGGGCAGCGGCGAAGTGGTTACCCGCAACCTCGAAGAGTCTCCCTACAATGTGTTCAAGGTGGTGATCGATGATGATGGCTGGTTTGTGGAGCCCGACCATCTGCCTATTGATATGAGCGATTTCAGTTTTAACTGGATGGGCAACGATGTGCAGTTCGATGCGGTATTCAACGCGATACACGGGAGTCCGGGCGAAGACGGAAAGCTGCAGGGTTATCTCGATATGCTGGGCATTCCCTACACCAATTGTTCTGTGGCTACTTCGGCGCTTACGTTTAATAAGAACTGGACCAAGCAGATAGTCATGCAGGCCGGTATACCCATGGCAAGAGGGGTGTTGATCACCAAGGGCACCGATACCCATCAGCCCATTGAACAGATCAGCCGCAATTTTACGCTGCCCATATTTGTCAAACCCAATAACAACGGTTCCAGCTATGGCGTTTCCAAGGTGAAGGCTTATGATGAGCTCGCCCACGCCATACAGGAAGCATTGAAATACGATACAGAAGTGCTGGTGGAAGAAGGTATTGTTGGGCGCGAGGTTACCTGTGGTGTGTATCAATATCAGGGAAAGGTGATCGCCATGCCGATCTGTGAGGTGGTGACCGGTAAACACGATTTCTTTGACTATACCGCCAAGTATGTTGCAGGCGAGAGTGATGAGATCATTCCGGCCCCGATACCGGATGCAGAAGCGGCCCTGGTGCATCAGTTCAGCACGCATATCTATCAGCTTTTACGTTGTCGCGGGGTGGTGCGCATCGATTATATCATTCGCGATGGCGTTCCGCATATGCTGGAGGTAAATACTGTGCCTGGTCTGAGTGAAGCATCCATTGTGCCCAAAATGGCAAAGGCCTCCGGACTCAGCCTCGAAGATTTTTTTAGCCGACTGATAGAAGAAGCGCGTTTCGACCGTTGATGCCTGTCGTTTTTACGTAACTTTGGCCTTTCGCGCATGAGCAAGCAGAAGAAGAAGTCAACCCCTGAAAATCCCGGGCTATTGCGGTTCTTTACCACTAAACTGTTCTGGTTGAACATGTTTGGCGCCCTCGTGGCCGTGGTCATCGTGTTGTGGGCCCTTTTGTTCTTTGTGCAGCAATATTCGCGACATGGTGAAAGTCAAACCGTGCCCAACCTCATCGGCAAAACCACCGACGAAGCCATGGACGCACTCGATAACCTCGACCTGGAGTATGCGGTTATGGACAGCACATTCGATCCGGATGAGCGTCCACTCACCATCCTCAACCAGGATCCTCCGGCCGATGGCAAGGTAAAAAGCGGTCGTACGATCTACGTTACCGTCAACATGGCACAAGCGCCTAAAACGGATATTCCGCGCTTCGAGGTGGGTACAAGTTTAATTAGCGTTCGCGAAATACTCGAAAGTCACGGCCTCAAAGTAGGCGATATCATTTATAAACCGTTCGAATACCGCGACGTATTCCTGGATATGCGTGTGCACGGCGAACGGAGAAGCCTTAAACCGGGAACCCGTATACCGAAAGGGACAAAAATTGACCTGGTATTGGGCAACGGACTGGGAGATACCAAGATCACTATTCCGGACCTCAGGGGCCTGACCTATATCGAGGCGGTCAACCTGATCCAGTTAAAAGAACTTTCTTTAGGCACTGTTATTGCCACCGGCAACATAAAAGACTCTGCTGATGCGTTGGTATATCGGCAATTCCCGATGGCCGACTTTGATAAAACAGTTAATTTAGGGTCGATGATCGATATCTGGATATCTGACGATGCCGGTATGATCGGCTCTGATGAAGCAACGGAAGGGGAGCCGAATTAATTTGATGGGTATGCAAACACTTTTTACTTCTCTGCGACTACTTCTGCTCATGGCAGGAACAAGCCTTTGCGCTCCGCTTTTTTCACAGGAGCTTCTTCGTCCCCTGAATGCAAATGCACTTTTACACCAGCAACCGGGAACCGCCGGTAGTCGCAGCACCGTAGAAACCCGCGACACCTTGTGTTTGCCTTTCCTCGATGATTTCAGCGGGTCTTATATCTTTATTGATGGTGCCTTGACTGCTTGTGGCGATACCATTGAGCAACAAGCCTCTCCGATATATCCTTCCAATGCCTTTTGGACTGATAGCAGTGCCTTCATGAACCGCACCTATCCAACCCTGCCACCAACTTATGGTGTAGTGACATTGGATGGATTGGATAAATTGGGCAAGCCTTACAACGAAGCCTCCAATTTAGCCATGGCCGATATGCTGACCTCCAGGCCGATCTATTTAGGTGGCGCACTTACAGATAGTGTGTATTTAAGTTTTTATTATCAGCCGGGCGGATTGGGTGAGTTTCCAAATGATCAGGATTCCCTTATCCTCGATTTTCAGGACGCAGCCGGTGTCTGGCATAAGGTATGGTGGGTAACGAATACCACCGGAGATGACCCACAGTCATTCAAGCTCGTGATGGTGGCCGTGGAAGATATATATCACTACGATGGATTCAGGTTCCGTTTCCGTAACTGGGCCGGTGTAAATGGCAATAATGATCATTGGCATATCGACTATGTGTTGCTCGACGACGACCGCACCTACAACGATACCTTATTCCGCGATGTGGCTATCATTTATGAACCGGAGCGTTATTTGAAAAAATATCGCCGCATGCCGTGGAATCAATTCAAAGATCATCAGGCAGAAGAACTGGCAGATGAGCATGCGGTGTTCATGTACAATAATTTCAATACCATCATCAATACGTCGCATCAGTACAGCGTAACAGAAAAATACAGCGGAACCACCATCGTTCCGGCAACACTTCCGGTCACTGTCAATTTTGATCCGTTCAGCATCAATTACAACGGATATGCAACTTTCGAAGTGCCGGCTGCAACACCCGGGTATGATGACGACAGTTTAACCATGCGCTTTCAATATATTGTGGATGGCGCTAGTGATGTATATCGCAGAAATGATACGCTGATCTATGATCAGGCATTTTATAATTACTATGCTTACGATGATGGCAGTGCCGAACGCGCTTATGCCCTGGTGGGTACAGGAGCCAAACTCGCCATACATTTCCACGCAAATGAACCGGACACACTCAGCGAAGTTTACATCCACTGGGCATACGTAGATGGTGGAAAAACAGATCTTTTCTTTTCGTTGATGGTATGGGATGACATTGATACTACCGGCGCTACGGCTGATGAAAATATCATTTTCCAGAATGACTTTCTTACACCGAAGTATGTAGACAGTATCAATGGATTTTATGTATACAAACTCGTCGACTTCCTCGGCAATCCAACGCCTGTAGTGGTAGATGGAGATTTTTATGTGGGTTGGCTGCAAAGTCAGGATGAATACCTCAACGTAGGTTTCGATACCAATAATGATGCTAAGGAGGAGGTGTATTTTAACGTGGGCGGCGTATGGCAACCTTCTGCATTGAATGGCGCCATTATGATACGTCCTCAGGTTGGCGGCGATTACAGCATGTTCAATGCGATCGGAGAACAGGCGCATAAACCGGAACAATTGCTGGCTTATCCCAATCCGACAAGCGACCGTTTATATTTTTCCGGACTTTCAACCGGCGCGTATGCAGTAGATGTGTTTGATCGCTCAGGTGCATGCGTATTGCGTACGGAAACACATCAGGCATCCATTTCTGTAGTGGATCTGCCAGCAGGTTTATATATTGCGCGCATCATCGACACAAATAGTGGTGCGGTGCACTCAACAACTTTTATCAGGCAATAATTTATAGCATACTCAAATACATGGACATCACTGTTGAAGAACTCAAACAGCGCATGGATGCAGGTGAAGACCTGTTGATCATCGACGTGCGCGAACAACATGAATATCAGGAATTTAATATCGGCGCCTTGCATATTCCTTTAAGTACGGTGCCAATGCGGATGTATGATTTCGATGAGGAAAAAGATCGCGAGATCATCGTGCATTGTCGCTCAGGAGTGCGTAGCAATACAGCTAAGATGATGATGATGCAGGCGGGCTTTACCAATGTGCGCAACCTGACAGGGGGTATGTTGGAATGGCAGGCGAAGTTTCCTTCCTGATGGAGTCACCGGCGCAGGCGATCATTTTTTTTGATGGTGTTTGCAATCTGTGCAACGCCTCCGTGCAACGTGTATTGCGCAACGATGCACAGCACTATTTTCGATTCGCCTCCCTGCAATCTGATTTTACCACGCAATTTTTTCAGACACATGGATTCACCGGCAAAGTGGATTCCATCATTTTGTATGAGCATGGCGTGTTTTATACGCATTCTACAGCTGTGTTGCGCATTGCAGGTAAGTTGCAGTTTCCTTATCCACTTTTCAGGATCTTGTATGTGTTTCCCCGTTTTCTTCGCGACCCGGTGTATAATTTAGTAGCGCGGAAACGATATCGATGGTTTGGCAAACGGGAATCGTGCATGATCCCCCGCCCTGAATGGCGATCGCTGTTTTTAGATAGCTGATATTTCAGTCGGGTGCATACGAAGCGCGAATGGCTTGGGCACTATGACCACATAGTTCCATCAAATAACAACGCAGAAACGAACTGCGCGAGATCCATTTCCCCCCAATGATCACCTGAACAGAAATACGCTCCTGCTGTTCAATTTGAGAGAACGACGTATTTTTACCGCATGCGCACCCTTGTATTGTTTTTGGTTATAGCCGGTTTAATGGCGCTGTTGACCCATTGTGGCTCTAATGTCAGGGAGACACAGGAGGAAAGCGAATGGCTAAATCAGCAGGATACGGTGCAATATGTGGGCATGGAAACCTGCAAGTTATGCCACGCCGATAAGCATGCGACTTTTGTGCATACAGGTATGGGCTTGAGTTTTGATCACGCCACACGCTCGAAAAGTGCGGGCGTGTTTGACGCGCATGCTGTGGTGTATGATAGCGCGAGCAATTTCTATTATAAACCGTATTGGGAAAATGATCACCTGATGATCATGGAGTTTCGGCTCGATGGAAAAGATACGGTGCATAAACGTAGTGAACGCATCGATTATATCATTGGCAGCGGGCAACATACCAACTCGCATATGCTGCAGGTGAATGGCTATGTATATCAGGCGCCGATCACTTTTTATACACAGAAAAAGCAATGGGATATGGCACCCGGGATGTCGGGTGGATTTAATTCGCGGTTTTCGCGTGTGATAGAGGCAGAGTGTCTGACCTGCCACAACGGACTTCCGGAATTGGTGCGTGGATCGGTAAATAAGTATGCAAAAATGCCCACCGGTATCGATTGCGAAAGATGTCATGGTCCGGGAAGTTTACATGTGGCGAGAGTGAGCAGTGGTGTATTGGTGGACACGGCAAAGGATATTGATTATTCCATCGTTAATCCGCGACATTTATCTGTTGATCTGCAGAATCAATTGTGTATGCGATGTCATTTGCAGGGAGTTAATGTGTTAAACAGCGATGCCAGTTTTTTTGATTTTAAACCGGGTGATCGCATCAGCGACCATTGGAATATTTTTTTACCGAAATACGATGGTGCAAACGATAAATTCCTGATGGCCTCGCAGGCTGATCGTTTATTGCAATCGAAGTGTTATTTGTCGACACAGGAGATCAGTTGTATTACGTGTCACAACCCGCACCTTACCGTAAAGGAAACCCCTCGTGCATTGTTCAACGCCCCGTGTATCAAATGCCACAGTGCGCCACAAAAAGGATGCTCGGCACCGATCGCTACGCGTGAGGCTCAAAAGGATGATTGCAGCAGTTGTCATATGCCGAGGTCGGGTTCTGTAGATATTCCGCATGTATCCATTTCGGATCATAAAATGCAGATCCCCGGCAGAGAGCAGCAATCGAAGGAAGGCACATTTAAAGGCTTGCAGTGTCTGACCGATCCGCATCCATCTGCAGTGACCATGGCGCGCGGTTATTTACATTATTATGAGAGTTTTACAAAGGATGCATCGCTGCTTGATTCTGTTTCCTATTATATTCAGCAGGCAGGTAAACCGAATGATGAAATTCGGGCCGTGATGATCCATTTGTATTGGTTGCAAAATGCAATGCAGAAGATCATAACGGTAGCAGAGTCGATGCACACAGTGCAGGATGCATGGACGGCATATCGAATAGGTGAGGCTTATATGCAAGTCGGCAAATATGATCGGGCATTGAAATATTTTCAGCAGGCTACGGCAGCGCAACCGATGAACCTGGATTTTTTGTTGAAGGAAGCCACGGCGGAAGTGTTTATTGGAAATGTGACAAGAGGGGAGGAGATCTATAAACAGATCGTTTCAGAAAATCCGAAGTATGAAAAAGCCTGGAATAAT
>JAYRVB010000187.1:0-4902 GCA_041918775.1 Chitinophagales bacterium | reverse complement strand
GTAGTGATACGGTAGATATCATTGTGCATGCAATTCCGGATATCCTGGCTTCAGATGATGTAACCATTTGCCGGGGAGATACTGTTTCCCTCACGGCCACGGGCGGTATCACATACACATGGTCTCCGGAACCACTTGAGCCATGCGTTGACTGCGCGGTAGTGGATGTTTCACCAACAGAAACTACAACCTATCTGGTGCAAGGGACTGACGCCAATGGATGTTCAGCAACCGATGAGGTGATCGTTACGGTAGATATTTGCAATAGTATTCAGGAAGCACTTGCCTCAGCATGCACGATATTCCCAAATCCTTCAAATGGGCGATTTATCATTTCGCTGCCAACGCCGGATTCTGATGTAGCCGTTGAGGTGTTCAATATGTTGGGCGAAAAGCTTGCATTGGAAATGACCTCTTCGCCTACAGGTATAGAAGTAACTGTTGCATCAAATACAGATCAACAAGTGATGGTGCACATCTATACACAGGGTGTCCGCATCACAAAACTGCTGACACTGGTGACAGATTGAGCCAATGCAATCGATAAAGGCGGTGTAAACGACTTGTTTTGTGACATTTTACTTGCGTGGTGATTCGTTATCTTTGATAGATCAACAAATGCCCCGCTCATGCGTATTTTACATTTTCTTGCCACCGGATTCAGCCTGGTCTCCACACTTGCACTAACTGCACAAAATCCGATCGCATTGGAAATTGCAGAACGTCGACAAATGTACGGTGATCCGGTTGTGTATGCTCCATGCACACCAACAGTGCATAATGAGGCCGCACATGATGCGATCATACCTGTACGCAATTATTTCCTGCTTCAGGAGGAGGTGGCTGCGGAAATGATCTCAACACATGCGCCTTTTGCGGAACTGAAGATACCTTATGGCGATGTTACCATTGTAGCAGAGGTATATCCGGTACAAATATTTGCGGATGGGTTTTCCGTTCAATCGCCTGATGGTGCAATTACCTATGACACTCAAACGCGGAGCATTCAATATCGTGGAATAATAAAGGATGATCCGAATAGTTTAGTAGCGATCAGCATTTTTACTGATCATATGGAGGGAGTGATCGCCGGCGAAAATACCGGGAATCTGGTTTGTGCTCCATTGAAATCAGGTAATGTACATGTACTGTATTACGATAGAAATTTATCTATTGCCAATCCCATTAATTGCTCAACCCCTGATCCGGTTGCATTCCATTACCCGGAGGTTACAGATGCGAAAATGGAAGCGCTTGATCCCTGTGTAAAAGTATATATCGAAGCGGATTTTGAAATGTATGAAGACGAAGGCGGTGCCACGGAAACAGCAGATTATATCGTTAGTTTTTTCAATGTGGTCTCCACTTTATATGCCAATGAGCTGATCAATACAGTAATCTCTGAGATCTTTGTGTGGACGACCGCCGATCCTTATCCGACCACTTCTTCGTTTGATGCACTCGACGAATTTTTGACGGTGCGTACAGAGTTCAATGGAGATATCGCACACCTGGTTACCTATGATGATGAAAACCTTGGAGGTGTGGCCTGGGTGGATATTTTGTGTTATGAGCCGCTCTCATATGCTTATAGCAATATTTACAGTTACTTCAGTGATTTTCCAACCTATTCCTGGACCGTTGAAGTATTTACACATGAAATGGGTCACAACCTAGGTTCTCCGCATACACAAAATTGTGAGTGGCCGGGAGGTGCGATCGATAATTGCTGGACAACGGAAGGAGGCTGCGCGCCCGGTCCTGAACCTGTTGATGGTGGAACTATTATGAGTTATTGTCACCTGACCGGTTACGGAATTAATTTCGCAAATGGTTTTGGCCCGCTGCCGGGTGATCTTATTCGCGACAAAGTGGATGCTGCAGCATGTCTTGGTGCTTGTGATTTACCTCCATTGAATGACTGGCCTTGTGCTGCTATTGAAATACCTGTCAATGGAGAATGCTTATTTACCGACGCAACAAATATTGGTGCGATCAATTCTGTTGTGCCTGTTGTTACCTGCGACGGTGATAGTGAAGGGGATGTCTGGTTTACGCTTACTGTAGGGCCTGATGGATATGTGATCATTGAAACTGACGATAGTGATGATATCGATGACATGGGGATGAAAATTTATCATGGAACATGTACTGATCTCAGCAATATTCCGGGTGGATGCGTGGCAGATGGATCTACTTATGGCGAACTGATGCCGGGGTATGTGGTTGAAGCGCCTCCGGGCACTACTTTATTTATTCGAGTATGGGATGTAAACAATGATGATTTTGGTGATTTTTCCATTTGTGCATATACAGAATGTGTGCCTTCTGTAGCACCAACTGCTATTCTTGCAGATGATATGATCATATGCGAAGGTGAGTCTGCTACCCTGTCACTCGATGGCGGAACACTCGGTTCGCTCGCGCAGTGGAACTGGTATGCAGATGCATGCGGCACAACGCTGCTGTCAACAGCTGAAACCATAACCGTTACGCCTACAACCACTACAATGTACTTTGTGCAGGCCACAGGTGAGTGTGGAAGTACAGAATGTATAGCAGTTACCATTGAGGTTGCACAATATCCGGAGGTGCCGGAGATATCCATGAGCGACTGCATCCTTTCAACCGAATTGATCGATGGTGCTACCTATACCTGGTATTATGATGGAACTGAGATCGTTGGTGAAACATCAAACACTTTACCTTTTACAACAGAAGGCGCTTACAGTGTTATGGTGACCACGTTTGGCGACTGTTCTGCAACTAGTGCTGCTTTCGAAGCTTTGTGCGACCAGAATGCTATATCGGCGTATGATGGATTTCAGGTGAGTTTACATCCAAATCCGGCGCATGAAAATTATCAGATCATTATTGGCGGTTACACAGGAGATATTTCTATTTCTGTGCACACCATCACCGGGCAATTGATCAGCATGCAGGAAGTATTTGTGGATATGGAGACGAAGATCAATATGGAAGCTGCTCAAACTGCAGGCGTGTATCTTGTTCAACTACAGACAAAAGGTATGTCGAAGGATGTGTTATTGATCGTGGAATAACTGATCGTGTAGCCTGTAAGGTAAGTTCGATCCGGTTTACGTAAGAAAGGTTTTCTAGGCTATGCTATGCTTAGTTGTGGTCAGTTATTTGCGCTTTCCGATAGGCCAAAGGTGGAATTCTTTTTTAGCCTTTTTTTCAAATCGGATATTAAATGTCCAATCATTTCCAAACACAAAATGGCCATTGCCAAAATGCACAATATATGGTTGTTCAGTTACCTGATAATAATCCCCGCCTTTGCTATTTAAGGTGTACTTAACAAATGGGAATGGGTGAATGGAAAGTTCATCTTCACGCGAGAAATATTGTATGCGCAATTTTTTATCATATGCAGCGCAATAATATTTTCCATGATACTTAGTATAGTTGACCGGTGTTTCTACATCCACTTTATAATAGATTCTGTTGGTGGCGAAGTAAGTACCTTCTGCCCAAACCAGATCGTGTGGTTTGCCTCCACTGTATTGTATGACCACACTATGGCCGGTTGTGTCCATAAATGCATGTCCACTGGCAACACTACCTACATATTTTATTGGATAAGCTGTAGTGTCACCTTCAGATATGCGGGCAATATATAATGTGTTGTTTTTTTCATAAACGTAGCGGATCAGGTTATTTTCGGCTGCGTATGGCCCGAGAATTTCCTTCTGTACTTCTTCAGGTGCTTTTGGTTGCACCAGCATGTGTACCTGCTTATAATCAAATAATGTGTTGGAAACATTATCGGCCATTTCAAAGGGTGAAACCAAATAGGCGTTCACACAAATGATAATGCTGACATTTTCTTCAGGAAAGCGGCGGTATTGGGTGAGGTATTCACCCCAACCTCCGCTGTGTTCCTGTACAGGCATATTGCGATATGTTTTGAGCAAAAATCCTCCACCATAATTTACCTCGGTTCCATCCAGCAAGGTGCCTGTCGTGAACATTTTTTCGATCAATGCCTTGCTACCACTGCCCAATTTGTTTTTGCGCAAATTGTTATCCCAGATCACCAGATCTTCAATCGTTGAGATCACGCCAACGGCGCCAAGTGCGTTGAGTACAGCATCCGCACGTTTCGCCTTTGTTTGAGAAAAATTGATCTCATAATGCGTGGAACCATCCCGCAGGTATTTATGCTTACCGGTTTCCACGTATGAATTTTTCATACCCAATGGGGTAAAGATCTGGTCCTGAATAAATTGTGCATAGCTCATTCCCGACAAGCGTTCAATGATCACGGCCAACAGCATGTAATTGGTATTGGAATAGGCAAAATAGGTGCCTGGCGGGGTGTTGAGTTCCGGATATTTGATGACCCAATCCAGCATACCATCCAGCGTGCTGTGTTTTTCCTTATAACGGCTCAACAGAATGGCTACTTCCAAATGGTCTCTTATCCCGGAAGTATGGTGCAACAACATGTCGATCGTGATGGGCGTTGGATAAGAAGGAAATTCAGGAATATATTTTTGAACGGGATCCTGTACAGATAATTTTCCCTGTTCCTCCAATAAATAAATAGCCGCAGCAGTAAACTGTTTTGTAACTGAACCAATATTGAATTGTGTGCTCAGCGACATTTTTATATCATCACGCACATTGGATTTTCCACGCACGCCACTATAGGCTATTTCACCATCTTTCACAATACACATCGCATACCCGGGCATACGCGTACTGAAGTACTGCAATTCAAGTACCGAATCGATAGATTCTTTTTTGAATTTCCATGCAGATTGTGCTTCCACCCATTGGGTGCTGAACAGCAACAGACCGATCAGGGCAAATACACTGCGCAAATGGGAATGACATTTCATCTGCTCAAAATTACGGTGCAGGAAGCAATTCGTC
>JAYRVB010000186.1:0-2527 GCA_041918775.1 Chitinophagales bacterium | reverse complement strand
GATTATTGGCGGCGAAACACGCAGGTTTAAACCACTGGTGGACCTCTATCGTCAGGCGGGACAAAAAGCCGGTCACGCGCCGGAGCAATTGAAAGTGGGACTACATTCATTGGGCTATGTCGGGAACACAAAAGAAGAGGCCATAGCGGATTATTATCCCGGCTACGCAGCCATGTTCACGCAGATAGGCAAAGAACGCGGCTTTGCTCCGGTAACACGTACGGGATTCGATATGCAAAACGGCACTTATGGTGCATTGCTGGTTGCCGATCCGCAGGAAGTAGCGGAAAAAATTCTGCGACATAGTGAGTCACTCGGAGGCATCACACGATTTACCTTTCAGATGGATGCAGGTATACCGCACAATAAATTATTGCAGGCCATAGAATTGATCGGCACTAAAGTAGCACCCATTGTTCGGGCAGCCTTCGCATAAATACATAACATATTGCATTCCTCCGTGCCCTCGTGTCCCTGTATTTATGACGGCATTCATTAGAAATACAAAGGAACTCGGAGCCTGCGGCCGCTGATCCTGATAGCTATCGGGACAGATGTACGCGGATTAATGCATGTATTTAATTAACGAATTGACGAATTAACCAATTAACGAATTCCCTCGTGTTTGAAGATTTATTTAATGCCTTTTTTTTCCTTCAAGGCATCTCTCGCTTCGCGCAGAAAATCTGAGGCGAAAATAAAGGAATTGAGGTTCTCATCCTGGGCACTCAGGATTTCGTTACTTGTGCCTTCCCAATCTTTCTGACCCTTATAGAGAAAAACAATTTTTTCACCAATTTCCATCACACTATTCATATCGTGCGTATTGATGATGGTGGTCATATTATATTCTTTCGTGATCTCAATGATCAGATTATCGATCACTAAGGAAGTACGTGGATCCAATCCCGAATTCGGTTCATCGCAAAACAGGTATTTCGGGTTGAGCACGATAGCCCTTGCAATACCCACACGTTTTTTCATACCGCCGGATAACTCGCCCGGATATTTTTTATTGGCACCGGAAAGATTCACACGTTCCAGACAAAAATTTACCCGCTGCAATTTCTCTTTTGCTGTGGCATTACTAAACATATTGAGCGGCAACATCACATTTTCCTCCACCGATAAACTGTCAAACAAAGCAGAACCCTGAAACAACATCCCGATCTCCTTGCGCAAATTCTTTTGTTCATTCCGCGACAGGCCGTAAAAATCCCTGTCGTTGAAATACACATTCCCCTGATCAGGTGTGATCAATCCGGTCATGATCTTCATCAAAACCGTTTTGCCCGAACCGGAAATGCCTATCACGAGGTTGGTTTTTCCTGATTCAAACCGGGCAGACACATCGTGTAAAACGTGCTGCTCTCCAAATGACTTTGATATGTTTCTGACTTCTATCACAGCAATAACTCTGCAATTACATAATCTGCAAGCAACACAAAAATGCAACTATATACCACCGCTTTGGTGCTGGCGCGACCAATTTCTACACTACCTCCCTGCACATAGTAACCCATGTAGCAGGATATGGAAGAAACGATGAATGAAAATGCGAAAGATTTGATGAACATCAATTGCACATCAAAAGGATGAAAGAACATGCGGATACCGCGCACATAATCTTCGGTGCTGTAATAAGAGCCGGCAGCCGTGGCCGCATAACCACCCATGATGCCTGCATAACTCGCAATTGCCACCAAAATAGGTATCGTGATCATGGCCGCAAATATGCGTGTAGCGATCAGATAACTTTCCGTATTCACCCCCATGATCTCCAATGCGTCGATCTGCTCGGTCACACGCATCGAACCCAATTCGGATGCGAGATTCGAACCTACTTTTCCGGCCAGGATCAGCGCAGTAAAAGTCGGTGCCAATTCAAAGATCACCGTATTCCGCACGATCAAACCAATATAGCTGGAGGGAACAAATGGAGTCCCATACAATTGATAAGCCGTTTGCACCGCCGTAACCGCACCAATGAATATCGACACCAGCAACACAATGAACGCCGATCCCACCCCGATATCCACCATCTGCCTGAAGAACTCCCGGATAAACATCTGCCACCGCTCAGGCCGAGAAAACATCCGCCTGATCATGATCAGAAACTTCCCCAAATGATAAAATAAACTAAACTCTATCTGCATTGCCGTAAAAATAAGCTATTACACCTATATATTCATCATCCCACACCGGGTAAAATCCCCCCATTTCTTCGCTACCTGGTTGGGTTGGTACATGTTTGAGATTCGTTTTTTTGGGGCTGATTTCGGGTAGTGGGTAGTGAGTAGTGAGACAAAATGCATGTATATGTGCAACAATATGGTAAAGTCCCATTGCCTACATTCTTCATTCAGGCAACGATGTTGCCAATAATTAACCCACTCACCTCCCGATAGCTATCGGGACATCTCTCACCATTCACCACTCACCATTCACCAAATTTGCACATCTGCACATCTGCACATTTGCACATCTGCACATTTTCAAAACGCTTCTCTAAACGTAACATACACTC
>JAYRVB010000185.1:0-2966 GCA_041918775.1 Chitinophagales bacterium | reverse complement strand
CCGGTCTCGTATAGATTTCATGTGATCGCACAGGCATGCGCGCATCACTACGCTTGTCGAAAAAATCAGGCCTCCTTATAATTTTCTACAAATGCCTTAAACTGTTCGAGATATTTAAAAGATTGCTTTTTAAATGCACCCGGCATTAAAAATGCGATGATGCGCATAAATCCTTTGAATTGAAATTCGTTTTCGGTGATGTATCGTGTGTTCCCGTCGGGTAAAGCGATAAACTTGTTCACCACAATATTGTGCACACCATCAGCATCATACGTACCCGCAAAGATGTCGGGTAGATTCCGCTCGGTGATGGTTTCAATCATTTCGACCCTTCGCTTGCCCATCTGATAAACCAATTTTGCCTTCGCACCGGGTTGCCCCTGCTCACCACTCAGTAATTCAAAAGATTGCAAGCCATCCATCCAGGCATACAAATTCTTCGGATCATCAAAAAGCCTTGTAACAACATCCACAGGGCGGTTAATGGTTATTTCGGAAGTATAACGCATGTGTGAGATTTAGGTTATGAAGTTAAAGATAATTGAAGATTCGAAGAATTGAAGATTCGAAGGCGAGTGCTATTACCTGATACCTGATTCCTGATTCCTCCTTCCTCATCCCTATAGTGGACAATCCTGTAAAATCCCAACCACTTTCCATATCCACCGGTAAAATTTCGACCATTACGTAATTCAATGCATCTTTGCGGCATGCAAACGATGAGCACTGAGGTGTGTATTTTGGGTGCCGGTCCGGGTGGGGCGGCAACGGCTTTGTTTTTGGCGAAAGAGGGTATTCCCTGTGTGATCGTGGACAAGGCAGTATTTCCCAGAGACAAGATCTGTGGTGATGCGCTGAGCGGTAAGGTGGTAGAGATCCTCAACAGATATGACAGAGCGCTGGTTGAGCGACTGAGTCGCGACGCCACCCAGTTGAATTGTTGGGGAGTTACTTTTGTTGCTCCGAATCTGGAGGAGCTGAGTATACCCTTCCGCAACAAGCCAAAAGACCCGGAAGAAGCTAGGGCGATGGCACCGGGATTCATCATTAAACGTTTCGACTTCGACCGGTTCATGGTGGATGAATTAAAAAAGCATCCGGGCATCACTTTAAAAGAAGGCACCGAGATCACCTCATTTACCCGCACGGCTAATGGATACTCCTGTTCGGGTAAAGACATTGAGATCCACTGTAAACTGGTGATCGACGGGTCGGGTGCGCATTCGCAGTTTGCCAAAAAGGTAGGTGGTATCGAGGTGGAGAAGGACCATCACTGCGCCGGATTGCGCTGGTATTTTGAAGGTGTAACCGGCATTAAGGAAGGCAATTATATCGAGTTACATTTCCTGAAGGATTTCCTTCCGGGCTATTTTTGGATATTCCCCCTGCCCAATGGACAGTGCAACGTGGGTGTTGGCATGCGCAGCGACTATGTGAGCAAACAGCGCATCAACCTCAAAACCGAACTGCAGGAGATCATCGAAAAGTATCCGCAGCTAAAGGAACGCTTTAAACATGCCAGACCAGTGGACGACATTCGCGGCTATGGCTTGCCACTTGGCAGTAAAAAGCGCAAACTGAGCGGCGACCACTATATGCTCATTGGCGACGCAGCCAGCCTGATCGACCCTTTTACCGGGGAAGGTATCGGGAATGCCATTTTGAGCGGTTATACAGCCGCCCAGCAGGCAAAAACGGCTTTGGAGCGCGGTGATTGCTCGGCGGCGGGATTAAAGGGCTACGATGAGGCCATTTACAGACGTTTGGGCGGCGAATTGAACCTGAGTTACCGGATGCAAAAACTCGTGCGTTACCCCTGGTTATTCAATTTCGTGGTGCGCAAAGCCAATCGCAACAAGACCCTGCGGGATACCATCATGGTGATGTTTGAAGATATTGACCTCCGCGACCGTCTCCGACGCCCATCTTTTTACTTTAAATTGCTATTTTCGGGTAAAAACTAAGGCATATGAAAAAGCTTGCTTACATCCTGATGCTCACGGCAGCAGTTAGCCTGATGTGCAGTTCCTGCAAAAAGAAGGACAAAGACCACAGCGAAGACGACATGGACAGTCTGACCCTCGTGGTTGACAACGTTCAGGCAACCTGATCTCCCTCTGAAGACACGCACTTTTTACAAAAATTTAGAACCTGTCTACGGGTTTTATAGGTTATCTTTGCCCTAAAATTTTCACACATGAAGAAATTTATCCTTCCCGTGCTGATCGTTAGCGGCACCTTATTTATGGCTGCCTGCGGCGGAAAAGACAAAGACCATAGCGAAGATGATATGGACAGCCTTACACAAAACGAGGCTAAATTCCAGTTAGCTGCTTATGTGCAGGCTGATACCGCAAAAACATATGGTAAAAAGATCACAGCAGAAGGCGCCACCAATGCCTATAACCTCGCCGCCGATCATACTAAAGCAAATGGGTTCACCGGCAAGGTGTCGGGCACTGTTACCGGTGTATGTCAGGCTAAAGGTTGCTGGATGACCCTGGATACCGGAAATGGCACCACTATGATGGTAACTTTTACAGATTACGGATTCTTTGTGCCTAAGGATATCACCGGCAAAACCGCTGTGATCGAAGGCAAAGCAGAGATCCGCACGGTATCTGTAGACGAGCAACGCCACCTCGCTGCTGACGCAGGCAAACCACAATCAGAGATCGACAAGATCACACAACCAAAGGAAGAACTGCGTTTCGTTGCCGATGGTGTGTTGATCAAGTAAAAAATATCAACACCTTTGGAAAGTTTGGCAGAGACCCTTATCTTTGCCAAACTTTTTCATTTTAGTCTTAACTGACTAGTTGATTCCGTAGCTCAGCCGGTAGAGCATAACACTTTTAATGTTGGGGTCCTGGGTTCGAGCCCCAGGCGGATCACAAACATGGAAAAAGGGGATTCTTTCGGGAATCCCCTTTTTTAGGTTTATACACAGGCACTTGTGTTCCAAT
>JAYRVB010000184.1:0-3536 GCA_041918775.1 Chitinophagales bacterium | reverse complement strand
ATTTAATGGTATTCGAAGCTGTTGAATTTAAAGTTGCACTGTCTAATGCCATTCCCCTCGGGGTGATCAGCAGTGCAATCGCTATTCCCAGTGCCCGAAATCTGTTGAGAAAGGATAAAGAATTTATCACCTACGAGAGTAGCCTTTCCGATATTTTTGGTGTGATATTCTTTAATTTCGTTACGCTGAATGATCAGTTTAACGGAAATACTTTCGGCGAATTCGGGCTTGAGTTTTTGCTCATGTTAGTGATTTCATTTGTGGCCACTTTGCTGTTAGCTGAGTTTCTGCATCGTATACGGCACCATGTGAAGTTTGTTCCTATCATTCTTTCTATTGTATTGATCTATTTCATTTCAAAGGAATACCACCTTCCGGCCCTTATTTTTATTCTGCTTTTTGGATTAATAATGGGTAATATTGATGAGCTGCGACATTTTAAGTTCGTGCAAAAGTTTCATCCCATTCATTTTAGTCGGGATGTGACCAAATTTAGGGAAATCACTACTGAATTTGCTTTTCTGATACGCGCGTCTTTTTTTATTGTTTTTGGATTTTTGCTGGAGATTGATGACCTGTTGAACACCTCCACAATATTTATGGCTATAGGCATCACAGCAGGGATATTTATCATCCGCGCGGTGGTCCTCTTTGCCTTCCGGATTCCTGTGAATCCTTTGGTGTTCATTGCTCCACGTGGGTTGATCACTATTTTATTATTCCTCACCATTCCTGAATCCCGGCAAATCCCTCAGGTGAGTCAATCATTGATCACACAGGTGATCCTGCTGACCGCCTTTGTGATGATGTTTGGATTAATGAAATACAAAAAGCCCTTAGAAAAGGGACACGCAATGCAGGAAGACAGGTCTACTTCAGGAGAGTGAGACCAACAACTTTTCCGATCATATAATGGAATACTGGAAGGTGTTTTATTTCGCCTTTGTCATTCTAATGTGCCGTCTGGAAGCTGCTTTGTTATCTGGTTGCGATCATTCTTTAACAAACAATTGATGTTGAACCTGTCCATTTTGCCTCAATACCATGGTATATGCACCTGAAGGCAGTGCTTGTACATCTATCGGTTCTCCCTGCCAGTTTTGGATTTGATCAACCAGAATTCCGGCGCTGTTATAGATGAGGATGTTTTCGATGGAGGTCAGGTTAGTAGAGATATAAATCACCTGCGCAGTTGGGTTCGGATAGAGGGTTATGTAGGCATCATCCGAAATATCATTTCCTTCTTTGCATGTAATCGCTACCAAAATTCCATTCGACATCTTGAAACAACCAGTTGCGGTTTTTGTTACGCGACATTTATAATTTCCGGCCGTGGTAGCTACGTAAACATTTGAAGTTGCGCCCGCAATCATGGAAGGGCCAACATACCACTGATAAGTACTGCCTCCGGATGGCGTTTCTGTTAGCGTTACACTTCCGCCGGCACAAAATGAAGTTGGACCACCTGCGGTGATTATAGCTTTGGGATTTTTATTTACCGTAACGGATATGATTGACGAAGTAGCAGCAGCACATGCATTATATGCGTAACAGGTGTAATTTCCTGTAGCATTCACGACCAGATTTGTACTCGTAGCCCCGGCAATATTTACACCATTCTTTTTCCACTGCACAGTAGTTCCGGTATGTGATACAGTAAGGGTTACATTCCCTCCCTGACAAAACGTAGTAGCACCTGATGCCGTTATCGATGATGTCACGATAATGCCTTCATCCACATTGCCATCGCAATTATCATCCAGGTCGTTGCATATTTCTGTTGCACCCGGATAGATCGCTGCATTGGCATCGTTGCAATCTGAAGCATCAGTAACATACCCTGGCGCAATTGCACATAACGGCGCCGTAGTGGCCGCATCGCCGTACAAATCTCCATCCGCATCTGCATAAAAAGTGATCAAAACACCTTCATCAATGTTGCCGTCGCAATTATCATCAGTCGCATTACATACTTCCGTTGCACCGGGATTGATCGCATTATTTGCATCATCACAATCGCCATCTACAGCAGCATAACCTAATGGTGCGCTGCATGCCATTGTGGTAATAGCGGTAACTCCATAGGCATCTCCATCTGCATCACCATAAAAGGTAAGCAACACCCCTTCGTCGATGAGCCCGTCGCAATCATCGTCTACCGTATTGCATACTTCTGTTGCCGGGATGCAATTCGTCATTTTTAATAACCAATAATCGAAATCACCATAATTCGCTTGTGTTTTATCGAGGGTGATGCCACTATTGGATTTCCCGCCGATCGCATAGCCGCCATCGGTGGTCATATCTGCATTGTAGCCGAAATCGTAATTATTTGCACGAATTGTTTCCTGGTTGACAATAACGCCATTGATATCCGTTTCTACCATCCAATAATCGGCTGTGCCATCACCTGTTTCATTTTTATCTCCACCGATACCGGAATAGGAATAACCGAAAAGCAGATATTTGTTTTCTGTTGGATTGGCAACGAGGTCCAACATATAATCATCAGATGTGCCGCCAATCGTATTTTGCCAGACAATATTTCCGGAACTGTTGAGTTTCAATAACCAGTAATCGTAAATGCCGATAAGGGGTTCTGTTTTATCACCGGTAACACCTGAACCACTATATCCACCAACAATTATCCCGCCATCCAGCGCAGGTGTGATCCCTCTGGCCAGGTCGCCACCGGAACCGCCAATGGTATTTTGCCACAATACACCGCCGGAACTGTTTAATTTGATGATCCAATAATCGTAATTACCCAGATTGGCCTCTGTTTTTTCGCCGGTGATACCACTTTGCGAGAATCCGCACACAAGGGTTGTTCCATCCGTATCATGATACACAGAGGTAGGAATATCTGTACTGTTACCACCAATAGTATTTTGCCATTGAATGACCCCACTGCTGTTGATCTTTAAGATCCAATAATCTGCCGAAGCGCCATAACAGTTTTCTGATTTATCAAAGGAAATATTAGAGAATGAATGTCCGACCACGATAAATCCACCATCATTTGTTTTAGCCAATGCGGTTAGGTCATCACTCCCGGAACCACCAATCGCATTTTGCCAAAGGATATTACCTATGGAATCTATCCGGATCAGCCAGTAATCGTAAACGCCCATTGCGGCTTCGGTTTTAATTCCTGAAACTCCTGATAGGGTAGTACCACCAAGTAAATATCCGCCATCATCTGTTTCAACAATAGCATAGAGAAAGTCGTTGTTGGATCCACCATAGGCCTTTTGCCATTCTTCCACACCGTTCTCATCGTATTTGATCACCCAATAATCATTGAGGCCGTAGGATGCTACGGTTTTATTCCCGCTGATTCCGCTTACAGAAAACCCGCCAACGATGACTCCGCCATCAGAAGTGCCCACTACTGTGCGGACTTCATCGGCGCCGGTTCCACCCTGATTGGCCTGCTATTCGATATTGATCTGTGCAAAGAGACTCGCACATAGAAATACTTGTGCTAAGAGGAGTGTGCATTTTTTCATGAGTGCAATATAATTTAAGCACCT
>JAYRVB010000183.1:0-4870 GCA_041918775.1 Chitinophagales bacterium | reverse complement strand
GGATATGGGTCGATACCCATATTGCGGATCGCCAATAAACTTTCGCGGCGTATCTGTTCTTGTTCTGACAGGTTTTGTGACATAGGGTGCAAAGGTAGAAAAGGAAAAGCGCTTATGGGAACATCTGCACACATGTGATTTGCACAGGGTGCATACCCTCAGGATGCACGCAGCCATGGAATTCTGCCTGAATTTTCCTATCTTCGCGGGCGAATCAATTGTTCACCTTTACGGAAGCGGATTGTTCATATTATCAAACTATATCGGAGGCAAACAGCTATCGCCTGTAAACGGCCGTTATCTCGACAATTTCGAGCCGGCCAGTGGTGCTGTATATAGTAAGATCCCGGATTCCGACGAACAAGACATCGAACTCGCCTACGCAGCCGCGCAGGCCGCTTTCCCTTCCTGGTCTAAAACTGATCCTGCCACCCGTAGTCGCTTACTCATGGCCATTGCGCGTGGCATTGAGGCGCGTTTTGAGGAATTGGCACAGGCAGAGTCGAAAGATTCAGGCAAGCCGGTAACGCTGGCACGCCGGATGGATATCACCCGTGCGCGCGACAATTTTGAGTTTTTTGCGGCTGCAGCCTTGCAGTTTGCCTCTGAAAGTCATAATCAGCCCGGCTTCATCAATTACACCCTGCGTCAGCCTATTGGTGTGGTGGGATGTATCTCCCCCTGGAACCTGCCTTTATACCTCTTTACCTGGAAAATAGCACCGGCACTGGCTGCCGGCAATTGTGTGGTGGCCAAACCCTCGGAAGTGACCCCTTTTACGGCCTATATCCTCTCGGAGATCTGCCGTGAAGTTGGCTTGCCTGATGGGGTGCTCAATATCGTGCATGGCACAGGACCCGCTTGTGGAGCGGCTATCGTGAAACATCCGGGCATTAAGGCCGTGAGTTTTACAGGGAGTACCCGGGCAGGGAAGGAGATCGCTGCTGTGGCCGCCCCGATGTTCAAAAAACTGAGTTTGGAGTTGGGGGGTAAGAATCCGGTTATTATCTTTGCAGACAGCGATTACGAAGAGATGCTGAACACTACGGTGCGCAGCAGCTTCACCAATCAGGGGCAGATTTGTCTCTGCGGAAGCAGGATCTACGTAGAGCGTCCCCTCTACAACCGGTTCCGGGAAGATTTCGTGGCTCGCGTTCAGCAACTTAAAGTTGGCGACCCCGCTGCCACGGACACCAACATCGGCGCCGTCGTATCGGAAACACATTACAATAAAATATTGTCCTACATCGCCTTAGCGAAGGAAGAGGGTGGAACCATTTTGTGTGGCGGACATCCGGTGCAGATGGAAGGAGACAGGGCAGGAGGCTGGTATATCGCCCCAACAGTGATCGAGGGATTGAGTCCACTATGCAGGACAAATCAGGAGGAGATCTTTGGTCCGGTTGTGAGTATCCAGGCTTTCGACACGGAAGAAGAGGCGGTAACTTTGGCCAATAATACAGATTACGGGTTGGCAGCCGTTATCTGGACTAGTCATCTCTCGCGGGCACATCGCCTTGGCGAGCAATTGCAATCCGGTATCGTCTGGATCAACTGCTGGCTGGAGCGCGACCTGCGAACTCCTTTTGGTGGGGTGAAAAGCAGTGGAGTAGGGAGAGAAGGAGGATGGGAAGCTTTGCGCTTCTTTACGGAACCGAAAAATATTTGTGTAAAACTCTAAAAACGGAGGAAAGTGGTATTGCAATTCAAAAACATCAACCCCACCACAGGTTTTCTGGCAGGGATCGCCGTATTGGTGATGTCTTCCTGCGGAACATACACATCACTTGTTCAATCAACTCAGCAACCTATTGCAGTTAGCGAGGGTGAAACGATGTTCATCGAAGATTTCTGGACGGATACCACAAGCATACCGGTAACTCCACGTTTGGAGAATCCTGTGCTTGCAGTAACCGGACTTCGCGGAAATGAACATCATCCGGCTGCTACCCAGTTGCCGATGAGTGAAGAGCTCGCCATCCTTGGCGAGAATGCACGTTTGAAAGAACAGGCAATGGCGCAGGATATTGGTGGTATCGATTTTGCCAACCCCGAAGAGGCTGAACATTTCGATATGTACGATGAACTCTTTTTGGAAAATGAACTGGCCTCCGGCGAAGTGTTCGATCCTTCCAAAATGACCGATAGCATTCCGGTGTATATGGTAAGTCCGTGGAGCAATTGCTACACCTTCCCATTGGATGCCAGCGTGGTAAACTCCGATTTCGGGTGGCGTCGCAGCCGCTTCCACAGCGGTATCGACCTCGACCTAGAAGTAGGGGATAATGTATATGCCTCTTTCGACGGCATCGTTAAAAAATCTGATTATGTATCCGGTTACGGTAACCTGGTGGTGGTAAAACACTTCAACGGACTGGAAACCTACTATGCCCACTTATCGAAGATCCTCGTAATGGAAGGCGATACCGTGGCAGCAGGCGATAAATTGGCGCTCGGTGGAAATACAGGTAGAAGTACAGGTCCGCACCTGCACTACGAAATTCGCTACCGCGGTGCAGCGATCAATCCGAAGTATCTGGTGGATTTTAAAAATCAGGTGCTCACTTCAGAAGTATTTTATCTGAAACGTGAACACTTCAAGCCGACTTCTGAGAGCAGCACTACATCAACCGGTACCAAAAAATATTACACCGTAAAAAAAGGCGATACCCTCTCTAAGATCGCCGCTCGGAATAATACTACAGTAAGCAAGATCTGCAAACTCAACGGTATCTCCGCCAAAAAAGTCCTCCGCCCGGGCATGCGCCTGAGAGTGAAGTAAGTACGGCGGTGTCCCGATAGCTATTGGGAGTGCGCAGCGACATCCCTCCATAGCGGGATCAGCCCATCATTTTCGTATTTTTGCGCAAAACAATCACATGTCCGATCCGATCCACACAGACAAAGCGCCCGCACCAGTTGGGCTTTATCCGCATGCGCGCAAGGTGGGAAGCCTTTTGTTTTTGAGCGGTATCGGACCACGGGTTCCGGGTACGAATGCGATACCGGGACTGGAGCAGGACAAGCATGGCAATTTCATCAACTTTGATTTTGAAGCGCAGTGCCGCAGCGTGTTCGACAATGTGCGCATTGTATTGGAAGCTTCCGGTGCCCGTTGGGAAGACCTGGTGGATGTAACAGTATTCCTGACCAACATGCAGCGCGATTTTGCGACCTACAATAAGGTGTATGCGGAATACTTCCAATCCGCTCAGCCCTGTCGCACCACTGTGGGGATCACCTCCCTGCCTACCCCCATCGCTATTGAGTTGAAATGCATAGCGGTGCTGCCGGAATAAACTACCGGGTGTGCTAAACTTAAGTGTGAGAATTCCTGTTTAGACGCTTGGAAATGGCGTACCTTTGCAGCCATTTCAGGAGTGATCACCGTGGGGAAATCAACAAAAAACACAGCGCAAACAAACCTGCATCTTCCGGCCATCAGCGAAAGCGATGTTACGTACTTAGAGATACAAGGCGCGCGGGTACATAATCTCCAGAATATTGATGTATCCATTCCACGCAATAGCCTGGTGGTGATCACCGGTGTGAGCGGCTCCGGAAAAAGCTCGCTCGCTTTTGATACCATTTATGCTGAAGGTCAGCGCAGATATATGGAGAGTTTCTCTGCGTATGCGCGACAATTCTTTGGTGGTATTGAAAGGCCGGATGTAGATAATATCACCGGATTATCGCCGGTCATTTCTATCGAGCAGAAAACTACCAACAAAAATCCGCGCTCAACCGTCGGTACCGTTACAGAGATCTACGATTTTATGCGCTTGTTGTATGCGCGTGCATCTGATGCGTATTCGCAGGCCACAGGTAAAAAAATGGTGCGCTTTACGGAAGACCAGATCATCGAAAGCATCATTAAGAAGTTTAATAATAAACGCATTGTTTTACTGGCTCCTGTAGTCCGCGGGAGAAAGGGACATTACCGCGAATTGTTTGAACAAATTCGCAAACAGGGATATCTGAAGGTGCGTGTAGATGGTGAGGTAAAGGACCTTTTACCTAAAATGCAGGTCGACCGCTACAAAGTGCACGATATCGAAATTGTGATCGACAGATTTAAAGTGGATGAGGAGGATATGGTGCGCATCAAACAAAGTGTTGCGCAGGCCTTAAAAGCGGGGAAGAATTTTATCATGGTGATGGATGCAGATGGAAAAGGAGTATTCAACTATTCCAAGAAACTCATGTGCCTGGATACCGGACTGAGTTATGAAGAACCATCACCGAATACTTTTTCGTTTAATAGTCCGTATGGTGCTTGTCCGCGATGCAAAGGATTGGGTGTTGTGTATGAAGTGAATTTGGAGACACTCATCCCCGACAAAAGCAAAACCATCAATAACGGAGGTATCCTGGCTTTAGGTGAGTATCGCGACAATACTTTATTCAAACAAATTAAATCCATTGCCTCCAAGCATAAATTTACTTTGAGTACACCGATCAGGGATATTCCGAAAAAAGGATTGAATGCCATATTATTTGGCAGCGAGGAGATGGTGGATATGCCGGAGGATGAGGATGTATTCACCGGAGAATCTGACCGCTGGTACACTTTGGAATTTGGCGGACTCGCAGGCCTGATCAAGCGTTGTTTTTCCAATAGTATTTCGGAAAACATGCGCAGATGGGCCGAAGACTTTATGGAGAAAACCACCTGCGATATTTGTGATGGCACACGTCTGAAGCAGGAAGCCTTGTATTTTAAGGTGAACGACCGCAATATTGCCGAGCTGGCGCAGATGGATATCAAAGATCTGCATGTGTGGTTTCAGGATGTGGAGAAGGGCATGAGCGATAAGCAAAAGATCATTGCGAAAGATATTCTCAAAGAGATCCGTGCACGTATCGGCTT
>JAYRVB010000182.1:0-2093 GCA_041918775.1 Chitinophagales bacterium | reverse complement strand
GGCTATGATATATTCATCAATCTCTGTGAAGGTTACCTCGACTGGAGTGTGCCTTCCATTGATGTGATCCATTGTTTGGATCTGCTGCAATTGCCATATACCGGTCCGAGTGCATTGCTTTATGATCCTACAAAAGAGTTGATGAAGTATGTGGCCTTTACCTGTGGAGTGGCAACGCCGGCACATGTTCTGGTCAGCTCCATTGATGACCTTGCACAGGTTGTTCCACAACTACAATTTCCCTTATTTGTAAAACCATCAAAAGCGGGTGACAGTCTGGGTATTGATGAGGCATCCAAAGTGCATACCGAATCAGCCTTGCGCGAAAAAACCGTGCAACTTCTCGATGAATATGGTCCCTTGCTGGTAGAAGAATATGTAGATGGAAGAGAATTCACGGTATTGGTTATTGCTTCTCCGGATCCAACACAACAACCACAGGCGCTCAAACCCATAGAGTATATTTTTCCGGAAGGCACGGCGTATAAAACTTACGCGCTGAAAACATCCGCATTGCATCCGAGCGCAAATATTCCTGTGGCCGACCCACAGTTAGATGCACAATTGCGCGATGCGGCCTTACGCATATTTAATGGATTTAATGCGGTGGGATATGCGCGTATGGATTTCAGAATGGATGCTGCCGGTCGTCTATTCTTTCTGGAGATCAATTTTACCTGCTCTGTATTTTATACAGAAGGGTATGAAGGTTCGGCAGATTATATCGTTCGTGAGGATGGTATCGGGCAGGCGGGTTTTTTACAGGCGATCATCAACGAGGGCCTGGCGCGTTATGCGCGATTGCATAAACCCTATCGCCTGCAGGGCAGTTTGCATAAGGGTTATGGCATATATGCTACGCGCAACATTGCTGCCGGTGAGATCATTTTTCATGGTGAAGGCAGCGCTCAACGCATCATTACACGTCGATTTGTGGAAACACATTGGGATCCGGGTATGCAGGAAATGTTTCGACGGTATGCCTGGCCCATCAGCAGGGAAGTATTTATTTTGTGGGATGATAATCCCGCTTCCTGGGCGCCGCAGAATCATAGCTGCGCACCAAACACAGCTTACGATGGATTAGACGTAAAGGCAACACGCATGATAGGCAGCGGCGAGGAACTTACCTTGGATTATGCTACTTTTCTCGACGAGCACATGGAACCTTTCACCTGCCACTGCGGCGCAGGAAATTGTCGCGGCCGCATCGTTGGTGAAAAAGGCAATAGCGTAACACGCATGGAAGAAAAACGTGGCGTCAATGATCAGCCGGATTAATTACGCATTTGCTGGATGAAACCTCAATTCGCTTTTGGCGATGGGGGTTGATAGATGGCGTAATATTCGCCGGAAATGCGCTCCCTTACCGGTAAATGGAAGTGACTACCGGTTTTGATACCGAATTCAAGTAACGCTTAACGATCACCGGTTCTTAGAAGTAGTACATCGCGCTTGCCGTTGGTGATGAGATCGAGGTCGTACACCAAATCGCCATACGGTACGCTATATGCAACGGTGACCATAGCCTGCTTGCGCACTGGTTTGGCCGTGATGAGGAGAAAGTCATAAGCGCCGAGCTGCTTCCACTTGCCAAGTTTGAAAAACAAAAACCGATGATAGTCGCGATACAAGCCACTGTTCAACTGCACTTCCACGCCTTTTTGATAGAATCCCAAATTGAGTATGCACCACAAAAACAATAAAGCCGGCCCCGGATTGCCCATATTAAAAAGCATGCCGAAAAATATGATCAACAAAACAGCGATCAAATGCAAAGGAAATGGTTGCTCTGTCACTACAGAGGTGCGCTCAGGCGTAAACCTGTCGATAGGGGATGTGTGCATTAGCTTATAGACGCGGATTTCGGAAAAATATTTTAGGAAGGCCGCGCAATTTGCACTGTTTTGATTTTGGCGGCTGGAATTTGTGATATGGTGTGCGATATTACTGAGTGTGAGCTGCAGCCGTGAAGTCATTTCCTGCTTATGTAAAACGTCATTATGCAATGCATATCTCGTTTAGTGTATAAAATTGGAAACCTAATATGTTGGTATTTACATGTCGAATGTGATGGTGGGGTGAGTTATATC
>JAYRVB010000181.1:0-12215 GCA_041918775.1 Chitinophagales bacterium | reverse complement strand
CTCTTCAGTTGCAGCACGCATGTTTTTTACGCTGCTGAAAGCCTGCATCAAGGATTTTCTTGTTTTTTCCCCTATGCCTTTAACCTGATCCAACTCAGATACCAGTGCAGCAGTACTGCGCTTCTGCCGATGAAAGGTGATGGCGAAGCGATGGGCTTCATCCCGCAATTGCTGGATCACCCGTAAACTTTCACTTTTCTTATTGATATACAAGGGCAGCGGATCCTCCGGAAAATAGATCTCTTCCAAGCGCTTGGCAATACTGCAAATCGCTACCTGCCCGTAAATGCCTAAGGCTTTTAAAGCATCTACAGCGGCGCCAAGTTGTCCCTTGCCACCATCGATCACGATCAACTGTGGAAGTGGTGCTGCCTCTTCTGTCAACCGCTTATACCTGCGATACACGATCTCATACATACTGGCAAAATCATTCGGGCCTTCAACAGTTTTGATATTGAAATGCCGGTAATCTTTTTTACTGGGTTTGCCGTTTCGGAAACAAACCATGCTGGCAACCGGATGTGTGCCCTGGATGTTTGAGTTATCGAAACATTCAATATGGTAGGGTAGTTGAGTGAGTTTGAAATCTGCCTTTATCGCTTCCAGCACTCTGGTATTTTGTGTGCGTGCATCGCGCTTTTGTTTGCCGGCTTCCTTTTCCTCGCGCACATACATGGCGTTCTTTAATGCTAGCTCAAGTAGTTTGCGTTTATCACCGCCCAATGGCACTGTTTGTGTGATGGATTCATCATACTCAGTGGTAAAGGGAACAATGATCTCATTCGATGTACTGTCGAATTGTAAACGCAATTCTGTAATGGCGATCTGCAAAAGTTCTTCCGGAGTTTCTTCAAGCTTTCGTGTGAGCAGTAGGGTAGTGGCTTGTGTCACCATCCCCTGCATGATCTTCAGGTATCCAACAACACAAAATGCACCACTGTCGGTAAAAGCAAAAACATCAATGTTGTCAATATGCGTATTCACTACAGTGCTTCTACCCTGGTAATCTTCCAGACTTTCCAGCTTTTGACGCATGGCTTCGGCCTGTTCAAATTCCAGCTGTTCTACATGTTGCTGCATTTTCTTTTTGAAAGCAGATTTGACCGGTCCGATATTCCCTTTCAGGATGTGGACGATGCTTTGCACATTTTCCATATAGGCCTCCTCGGTCATCAGACCTTCGCATGGCCCTTTGCAGTTGCCGAGGTGATACTCCAGACATATCTTGAATTTTTTTTGTGCAATGTTCTGTGCCGACAACTGATAGTTACAGGTGCGGATCGGAAATACGTGTTTGATAAAATCAAATATCGTTTTTACGCGACCTTTGGAAGTAAATGGACCGAGATAGGTAGATCCATCCTGAATTTTTTTGCGTGTAAAGAATATACGCGGGAAGCGCTCATTCTTCACTACAATATACGGATAGGTTTTGCCATCCTTTAAATTGACATTGTACTTCGGCTGGTGTTTTTTTATTAAGGTGTTTTCCAGCAGAAAGGCATCGGCTTCGGAATTGACAATGGTAAATTCGATCTTATCGATCTTCCTTACCATCAACTTGATGCGCGCAGTATGATCTGTTTTTTGGAAATATGAGCTAACTCGTTTACGTAAATGTTTCGCTTTGCCTACGTATAATAAATTGCCTTCCTTATCGTAGTATCGATATACACCCGGTTTATCGGGCAGGTTGATCTCAATATTCCGAAAAACATCGATATCCATGTATACCTGCGATTAATTATAGCCCTCCATCAGGTCCTGATAATCGTTCTGTTGGTTTTCGTAGTATTTACCGCAGTCGAGTTCTATCGTTTTCGTGCCTTCATATGCCGGGAAACGCGCTTGCGGATCAATGCCCAGAGTATTGTCTGCATATACACGTTTCATGAACAGACCATAGATGGGCAAGGCCATATTCGCACCTTGTCCGAGCGCAGTGCTTCTGAAATGCACTACAGGGTCATCAGCGCCCACCCATGTGCCACATACCAGTTGCGGAGTCATGCCCATGAACCAGCCATCGGTATTTTCCTGAGTCGTTCCGGTTTTTCCGGCGATCTCGCTGGTGATGCCTCCATATTCGGGACGGCGTATACGTTGACCGGTACCGTTATTTACCACATACTTCAACATGTCGATCATCACCGCAGAAACTTCCTCGCGCATGACCTCTACACGTTTTGGCGGAAACTCGGCAATGATATTTCCATTCTTGTCTTCGATCCGTGTAACAAATACCGGACGCACCGCCACACCTTTATTGGCATAAGCACTGTAGGCAGCAGTCATTTCAAAAACAGTTACTTCCGGTGTTCCCAAACAAATGGATGGTTGAAACGGTATCTCGGATTCAACACCCATATTGCGACTGAGGTCTATTACCGGTTGTATGCCAACTTCGCGCAGCAAAAAGGCAGTTACGGTATTTACAGATTTTCCCAATCCGGCGCTTAGGGTAAGCATGCCGCCATATTCGCCGTCGCTGTTTTTTGGTGTCCAGTCACTGAGCAATCCCCATTTTTCACCCTTCTCAAAAGTGACGGGCAGGTTTGGGATCTGATAGCAAGGGGAAAATCCTTTATCTGCGATCGCTGCAGTATAAACAAATGGTTTAAAGGTTGAGCCTACCTGTCTGCCTTGTGCGGGTTTCACATGGTCTAACTGAAAATAGCGCATGTCGATACCACCAACCCAGGCTTTGATGGCACCGGTGTGTGGATCCATGGCCATGAACCCGGGATGCAGTAATTTTTTTGCATACTTGATCGAATCATAAGGCGTCATCACGGTATCCAGATCATAACCGGGTTTCTTCCAGGAAAATACCGTCATGGAATCAGGTGTATGAAAAGCCTTGTTGATCTCTTCCTCTGATTTGCCGGCCTTTTTCATGTTGCGGTAACGATCGGTTTGCTTTACCGCACGATCGATCAGTTCAGGATTCGTTCTTCCCCGATAGGGATAGGCCCATGGTTCGTATTTATTTCCCTTCCAGTGATTGTCGAACTGTGATTGCAATTTGGTCAACCACTCTTTTGAGGCCGCTTCGGCATAAGCCTGCATACGACTATCGATGGTGGTATATATTTTCAATCCGTCTTTATAGATATCCCATTCGCCACCATCAGGTTTTGGATTTTCTTCCACCCAGTCGGCCAGCCATTGACGCAAATATTCCCTGAAATATGTACCGGAACCGGCTTTATGGTCCTGACGTTTGAAGTCGAGTGTGATCGGTGTTGCCTTTGCCTTTTCATACACATCATCAGGCAATTTTCCTGCTTCATGCATTTCGTGTAATACGATATTGCGACGATCTAAACAGCGTTCCGGAAAACGCACAGGATTAAAGTAAGATGGATTCTGCACCATGCCTACCAATACGGCAGATTCCTCAACAGTGAGTTTATCAATGGGTTTATTGAAAAATGTTTTTGCAGCAGTCTTTACCCCGCTGGCATCATACACGTATGAAATTGTATTCAGATACATCACAATGATCTCTTCCTTGGTGTACCTGCGCTCAAGTTTGGCTGCAGTGATCCATTCTTTTAATTTGATGAGACCTAATTGAAATTTATTGGATGCTACCGGACGACCATATAGGTTTTTGGCAAGCTGTTGTGTTAATGTACTTCCACCGCCCGATTCTTCCTGACGCAATAAGATGGTCTTGAATATTACACGCATCACACTCTTTGCATCGATACCACTATGCTCATAAAAGCGACGGTCTTCTGTCGACACCAGGGCGTCAATCAGATGTGGTGGGATCTCTTTGTAAGTGGCATTTGTTCTGTTTTCCCGATAGAAGCGTCCGAGCAATTCGCCATCTGAGGTAAGGATCTGAGTGGCCAGATTGCTCTGGGGGTTCTCGAGTTCTTCAAAAGAAGGCAGTTTCCCAAAAACACCCAGGGATAACAGGAGTATGAAAATGCTGACAAGCACGACACCGCCGCCAAAAATCATCCAGAAAATTTTTACATAGCGTCGGTACTCGGCAAATTGTTCTTTGATGGTCACGGTACAGTTAGATTGAGTATGATGTAAAGGTACAATTCCGTGCGACTATCACACAGCGCGTACTGCACATTGTGTCAGACTACGTCTAATTATTCGTCCAGATAGTTTTCCTCAAAATACAGCTCATACCCAGCAACGTCCTTTACCTTGAAGAACTGCACGTAGTTGCTTTTTGAGATCACCATCGGGGTGAACAGTGTTTTTTCCAGATCCTTGAAGATGCCGGTATTGTCTTTGGCGGCATAGTAGTAAAGCATGGCTTCCTCAGCGTTGCTGAACGACTTCACCAGGATAAGACTGTTCTCCTTGCCAAGCAACATGGAGCTGATCTTTAAGTTGTCGCTTGCATAGGCCGTAGAGTTGAACGTGGCCAGATTGTTTTTGAGTGTTGTCGCATTTTTCCCTGTGCCCTGCATCACGAACATAAAATACTGTTCCTCATTGGCATTGAAGTTATAGGAGGCCGTTTCAATACCTTTACCGGCATCTTCCAATACACTTCCACGGCGCAGGTAATCCAATATCTCCTGTGCTTTCGCACCTACTTCATGTTGTGGGTATTTGATGGCGATAGCCTGCAATGAGTTTTTAAATAGGTCGATGCTGTCGGCATCGGCCAGCGCATTCAACATGTCGAATTTCGGTTTCAATACGCTGGATGGGAATAATGAGTCAGAAGCAGCTACACGCGCTTTAACGATCGCGTATTGATGTGCCTGCAGTTGCGCATAGGTTTCAGCGTAATAGGTGTCAAGTGCCTTTTGGGCTTTTTCTTTTTCTCGGAAATAATCAGGATCCTTGATCACTTTGGCATAATCAGAATCGGGGTATTCTTTCAGAATGCGATCTTTATACGCATCCTTCTTTGGTGGATTAGTCAGGCCGTATAACTGGAATAATGACTGTACTTCGTAATTGTTGCCCGGATAATCATTGATATTTTCTTCGAACTGACCGATCGCTTTCTGATTGTTGCGGAAATTCTCTTTATAGATCATGCCTGAGCGAAATAATGCGGCTGCGATCTTGGCATTGCTTGCAGATATCTCTTCAGGTGTTTTAGGCAGACTTTGTATGATCTTTTCAATACTCAGGTTTTTCCCGCTCAGGTCGATTGAAGCTTCTGCGGTTTCTTCACCGGTTTCTTCGCTTTCTTCGGAAAAGGTGTTTTTATCACTACGGCGCCAGTTGTCTTCCAGCTTGCGTGTACCCCAGGTTTTTTTGAATTCCGAGAAGCCACGCGAACGGAGTGTGGTATTATAAAAATAAAATTCTCCGCCGGTATTGGTATTCGCAAGGGTGTTGGTGTTGGCCGGTAAAGTGGTGTTGTTGGTCGTGTCTTTTTCTTCAGTTTCAGGCACGATCTTTTCCAACTCCTTATACAATTCCTTTTCCGGCAGGCTTGCCCAATATTGCAACTTCTTTTCAGTTTCAATAATAGTGAGCTCGTCTACAAGTATCTTTAAATTATCACGAAGGGTTTTTACCTCCTTGTATCTGTCATGTTCATTTGGCAATGTGTTTACAGTGCTGTCGTAGTAAGCATATGCCATTTTATATTCAGGCATGGCATATTGAATGTCGCCAAGCTTCATATAAGCTAAGCCACGCTGCTTGCCATCGTTTGTGCTGCGAATGCATTGGTTTAAATAGGATATGCCGAGTTCATCGTCTTTCGCAGCAAATGCAATATCTGCCAGTGTGTAATAAATGAGACCGTAAAAATCACGGTATTTTTCATCATTGAGCAAAGAGAGCAATTCTTCTTTTGATTCGCGACCGCTAACGCCATATTCTGACAAACTCAGTTTTGCCATGTTCAATTTGGCGTAGAAATCCATGTCGTAGGACGGCTTGGTTTCCAGCACGGCCTGGTATTCTTTCATGGCCTTCGCATTGTCTTTCTGCAAGGCATAGAGCTGCGCGAGAATAAAGTGATAACGACCCTTGAGTTTCTTATCTTCTGTGTATTTGATAGCCTCTGTGAGCGGTTCAATGGCATTTTCTAGTTGCCCCTGCTTCATATAGCCATCAGCTTCCACAGCATACAATTCGCCGAGCATCCATTGAGGGAAATTCTCTTTGCTTTTGAGTACACTGATCACCGTATGTGCTTCACTATATTTCTTTTTCTCCGTTAATGTGCGGGCTACCCAGATACCGGCCTCTGTAGAAACCGGATGATGTTTGAATTTTTCGAAAAAGGTAAGTTCACCATCCTCATCCTCTTTGATGCGCTTGCTCTTGGATTGCTTTTCGATGAGGTTGGAGTAGTCGGTCACGATCTGTTGGAAAGTGGCCAGGGCGTTGTCATAATTGCGTTCGTAGAAGTAGGATTTACCGATAAGAAAGTAGGAGTCGTCTACCCATTTACTTTTCTTGTGCATCTGGATCACGAAAGAACACTTATTGATGACCTCATCCATCTGCGATTGTATACCGGTGGCCATCTCCTGTGTGCCGTATTTGAAGATAGGTAATACCTCTTCGTAGTTTTCTACCTGATCGGTCCAGAGCGTTTTCTCACTCTCCCGCATGATCATCCGCGCATTGAAATACCCGTTATCCCGGGCCATCAGGTCGTCGAATCCCCTGGCTACAACGTTTCTATCGGCATTTTTACTGGTATTGCAGGCCGAAATGAAAAAAAGAAGTAAAATTGTGACAGCAAACAGGGCTGTGGATCGTTTCAAGGTACTTAGATTTACGCCGGGATTAATAACTGTATTTGAGCAAATTTATTGCTATTCAGGGAAAAAATTGAGCATTTAGGGGCTGATGGCCAAGGGGAGGAACAAAACATCGATATTATGGAACCGCCTGCGCACCAAATACAGGCTGGTACTGATGCACGACAAAACCTTTGAAGTGCAGGCCTCACTGCGTTTGAGCCCCCTCAACGTGATCATTTTGTTCAGTACCCTGTTTGTGGTGATCGGCCTTCTGGTGTATATGACGATCGTCTTCACCCCCCTCAAGAATCTGGTGGTCGGCTACTCGGAAGTGCGCACCACCCGCCAGATCACCGAAAACAAGCGTATCACCGACAGTATACAGCAGGTGCTCAACGCCTACGATCTTTATTACGCCAACCTCCAGAAGCGTCTGAAAGGAGAAACAGACACCATCATACCCATGGACAGCCTCCAGAAGAAGGATTACAGCAAGGTGGTGATCGGGGATCCTTCGGAAATAGATATGGAGATGCGCGACCAGATCGAGCGTGAAGACCTCTTTAACCTGAGCATGGGCGACCCACGCGACATCACAGGGGAGCAAAATCTGCAGTCACTGCACTTCTTTCCTCCTGTAAAGGGCACCGAAACTTCAGCCTTTAATGCCCGGGAGGGACATTATGGCATCGACCTGGTGGCACCGGAGAATACGCCTGTGAAGGCTTGTCTGGATGGCGTTGTGCTTGATGCCTACTGGAACCTGGAAAGCGGGAATGTGATCATCATTCAACATGACCACGGGCTGATCAGCTTTTACAAACATAACAGCCAGATCCTGAAGAGAACCGGGGCAAAAGTTCGGGCTGGTGATGTGATCGCGATCATCGGGAATACCGGCGAAATGAGCACCGGCCCTCACCTGCATTTCGAACTTTGGCACGATAAAATGCCCCTGAATCCGGCAGAATTCATTAACTTCAACTAAAAATTCGAGCAATGTTTCCAAGTAAGAATAACCCAACACAATCAACCCCAAGCACGTTCATCTCAAACAGGATCAACCATGGTACCATTGTGGAAGGCACTATTGAAAGTGATGGCGATATCCGTGTAGAAGGTGTCATTCGGGGAACTATGCGCACTTCCGCCAAAGTAGCTGTCGGACCAACAGGTTTGATCGAAGGGGATGTGCATTGTAAAAGCGCTGATATCGAAGGGCGTATCACCGGTGATATTGAAGTTTCAGAAGTACTTACCTTAAAATCTACGGCTATCGTAGAAGGAAATATCTATACCGCAAAGATCGTGATCGAGAATGGTGCCCATTTCGATGGCATCTGCAATATGGGCACTAAGGAAAAAGATATCAAAGTGCCACATGCGCAACGACAACTCGAAGAAGCCGCCATTTGATAGTTACATCAAGTATTCCGGCATGGCTTTTCAGTTATTTGCCGGTATTTTTCTCGGTGTTTGGGGAGGAATGCGTTTGGATGCTGCACTCAACAGCAAACCCTGGTTTACCGTTATCTTATCACTTTTTGGGATTGCCGCAGGTATGTATTCTGTGCTGAAAGACTTTATTCGCCCCGGAAAGAAATAACTTTGTACCGTTAAGACTTGAACACATGGGAAAATTTATTTTCAGACTACTACCGGTTTCAGGCATCATCGCTATCGTGTTGATCTCCCTGGGATTCGTGAATGAATTCAAAGAGGTGATGGTGTTTGCCTGGATATGCTTTGCCATGTTTTTATCCATGACACTACTGACTTATTATTTCAGTATGAAAACCATGCAGAAGAAATTCAGCAGTTTCATGAATGTATTCTTTGTGGCTATTTTTTCTAAATTGATCCTCTCAGCGATCCTCGTGCTGATCTTTAAAGTGTCTCACAATACTACCGGGGTCGCCTATATCGTTCCCTTTGCGATCATTTATTTTTCATTCCTGCTTTTTGAAACCATAGAGTTGGTGAAACTGTCGCGAAGCATAGGCAATAATGCTCCGCCAAAAAATGACCAGGGCACAAAATAAAATAGTATACCTGAGCGGAATGCTCTTTCTGTTGGGATGCGTGCGACTGAACGCCCAACAACCTGCAATCGAAGCGTTTTGGCAGGACATTGTTCTGCCGGAACAATATGCAGCGTCTTCCCGATTACATGTGATCAACTACACGGAAACTGCTAATTATGATTTGCATTATCAGGAATGTTTTTGGACCATTTTGCCTGAAGATGGATTTATCAGCGGCCAGGTAATGAGCACCCTCACACTCCTGGAAGCTGACTCAGTGATACATATGGATGCCAGCGACAGTCTGGAGGTAATGAGCGTAGAGGTAAATGGCACTGTGGTAGATTTTACACACACAAACAATGACGTTGCCATACAATTCGGAGAAGTATTTCCGGCAGGTACTTTCATAACTATCGACATTGATTATTTTGGCTTCCCGCTGGCTTCGGGTTTTGGTTCATTCATGCGTGGGGAAAATGAGGCCGGTCATGTGTTATGGACCCTCTCTGAGCCTTATGGCGCGAACGATTGGTGGCCTTGCAAACAATCGCTATCAGATAAACTGGATTCTGTTACCATGCATATTCAGGTGCCTTCCATATATCAAACCGGCGCACCGGGGTTGCTTACATCTGTTGCCTCCGATGATGAAGGCATGACGATCTACACCTGGGAACATAAATATCCCATCGTGACCTATCTGGTGGGCATTGTGATCGCTGAGTTTACGGAATATACATTCGAGCACCCGATGGGTGAGGATACCTTGTTGATGCAAAACATGGTGTATGCAGAAACACTTACTGATGCCGTAAATGGAATTGATGCTTTCTTACCTGCTTTTGATCTACTCAATGAGATCTATGGCCCATATCCATTCATGGAGGAAAAATATGGACATATGCAGTTTGGCAGGGGAGGGGGGATGGAACATCAAACAATGAGCTCTGTCACGAATTATTATTATGAATTGTTGGTGCATGAAGCCACGCATCAATGGTTCGGAAATAAAGTAACCTGTGGTTCTTGGGAAGATATCTGGTTGAATGAAGGGTTTGCCACCTATACTACCTGGATGAGCTTTCAATTATTGAATGATCCTAATGGTTATTTTGAAGCCTGGTTGCGTACAGCAAAGGACCTGGTGGTATCGCAACCTGATGGTTCTGTATGGGTAGATGATACCACCACCGCAGCGCGCATTTTTGACAGGCGACTTACCTATTACAAAGGTGCATGGATATTACACATGTTGCGATGGGAAATTGGTGATGATGCTTTTTTTGCAGCACTAAATAATTATATCAATGACCCCGATCTTGTTTGGGGATTTGCGCGAGTGGATGATTTTATTGCACACGCTGAAACTGCCGCAGATACCTCCCTCACCGAATTCTTTAACGATTGGTATTATGGTGAAGGATTTCCGCAGTATACGATTATTTATAACCAGGGACTTGACAATGCGCCTATGCAGATCTCCCTCGCTCAGCGGCCTTCTGATCCATCGGTCGATTTTTTTGAGATGCATGTGCCCTTGCGATTGATCGGTGATACTGATACTATGGATATCGTGCTGCACCACACGCAAAATGGACAGATCTTTACGATCGATCGCAATTTTGTGGTTCGATCTGTTGAATTGGATCCCGACCTGAAACTACTACATGCAAATGCTGCCATTTCTGAGATCCTTATTCCTGGCGAAGTGTTGGCACTCGAATTATATCCTAACCCGGCATCTACAGAACTGCGCCTGCAGGTTGTTGACCAGGTAAGTGGCAATTTTACCCTCTCTATTTGGAACATGGGGGCAGAACTGGTATTTCGCGAAGACCTGTATTTGAATGGTCAATCCGGGCTGTTTGTGATCGATGTTGCCGATTGGCCGGCAGGTACCTACAGCCTTGTACTGAAAGGCGATGAAGAGGAGATCGTTAAACCATTTGTTATCGGTGCCCACTGACGTCTGAGCGCTCAGTGGTTGGTCTAAATTCACGATATTCGCATAAAATTTTTCCGATGCGTAAAATCATGCTGCTCGGCAGTGGAGAATTAGGTAAAGAGTTTGTCATTGCGTGCAAACGTTTAGGACAATATGTTATTGCGGTAGACAGTTACAACGATGCACCGGCTCAGCAGGTAGCTGATGCGCGTGAGGTCATCAATATGTTGGATGGCGATGCACTGGATGCGATCGTATTAAAGCATCAACCGGATATCATAGTGCCGGAAATTGAAGCGATACGCACCGAGCGGTTTTATACATACGAGCAGTGGGGTAAACAGGTAGTGCCTTCAGCCAAGGCCGCCAACTTCACCATGAACAGAAAAGCGATCCGCGACCTGGCAGCACGTGAATTGGGATTGCGGACGGCGAAATATGCGTATGCAACTTCATATGAGGAGCTTGCAGCGGCTGTGCAGGAGATCGGAATGCCCTGTGTAGTGAAACCACTGATGAGTTCGAGTGGTAAAGGTCAGAGTGTGATCAGGTCTGAAGCAGATATACAGGTGTCATGGGATTATGCGCAGAGCGGAAAGCGAGGGGATATTGCTGAAGTGATCGTAGAAGAATTCATTCGGTTCGAATCAGAGATCACCCTGCTTACCGTAACACAAAAACATGGACCCACATTGTTTTGCCCGCCCATCGGGCACCGACAGGAACGCGGCGATTATCAGGAAAGTTGGCAGCCCGCAAACATAAAACCTGAACTACTGATTGAAGCACAGCATATCGCTGCAAAAGTCACAGAAGCTTTAAGCGGTGCAGGTATTTGGGGAGTGGAATTTTTTCTTGCAGAATCCGGTGTTTACTTTTCTGAATTAAGCCCGCGACCACACGATACAGGAATGGTTACATTGGCCGGCACACAAAATTTAAATGAATTTGAACTGCATGCACGAGCAGTGCTCGGATATCCGATCCCTGAAATAACGTTAGAAAGAGCGGGAGCAAGTGCAGTGATTTTAGCAGATCGCGAATCAGATGCATTCGAAATTACAGGTGTAGAAAACGCGGTGGCTCAACCAAACATTGAAGTGCGCATTTTTGGTAAACCAGTAACCAGGAAATATCGCCGGATGGGAGTTGCGCTTGCTTGTGGCGTTCCTGAAAAAAGTACAGTAGAATTAAGGGCAAATGCCGAATTAGCAGCCCAAAAAGTCAAGTTACGATACAAATTAGACTCGTTGTAAGTGAAGGCCGGGTGCTTCGATGCAATACGCTCGCGATCCTTGGCTATTATTTGCCTGATATTCAGTCTAATACATATTAGGCATTTAGCTTGACTGAGGTTGAAATATGTGCGGCATGTCAAATACGAATTTGAACCATGGGTTCGTTATGTTTGATTGCCTGATTCAGATTAGTTGATATGTAATCAAGTTGATCAGATTGCTTATTTTTAGTATTGGGTAATTATTGCAATCCTGTATAACATGAAACAATACACAATTTTTTTATTATGGATCATCTGTAGTT
>JAYRVB010000180.1:0-4782 GCA_041918775.1 Chitinophagales bacterium | reverse complement strand
TACAACCCTCAACCCCCAACCACCATGCGTATTGCATTATTTTCAGATATTCATGCGAACCTGCCGGCACTGGAGGCATGTCTGGCCGACATTGATGCACGTAAGCCGGATGCTGTGTATTGTTTAGGAGATCTGGTTGGATATAATATCTGGCCGAATGAGGTGATCGCAATGATCAGAGAGCGCGGCATCCCCACCATTTTTGGAAATTACGATCAGGGGATCGGATTGCATAGTGATGAATGCGGCTGTGCGTATAAAACGGATGTAGAAAAAGAGATGGGCAAAGTGTCCATCTCTTTTACAAACAGTATTGTAGGTGAACAGGAACGTGCATACCTGCGGGCCTTGCCGGCGCATATTCGTTTGGAGTATACATTTCCCAATGGAAATTTTCATTTGTTGCTCGTGCATGGAAGTCCCCGCCGCGTAAATGAATATTTGTTTGAGGACCGCGAAGAAAAAAGCATGCTGCGCATTTTTGAACAGGCACAGGCAGATATCTTGTGTTTCGGACATACGCATAAACCATATCATCGACTGTTACAAGACGGTAGCCGGTACAAACATGCCATCAATATCGGTTCGGTAGGAAAACCGAAAGATGCTGATCCAAGAGGCGGATACGTCATGTTGACGATAGATGAACATACCGCGATGAACGACCCTGCATCTGTGCAGGTGGAGTTTATTCGTTTTGATTATGATGTGGAGAAAGCTGCACGAGCTGTAGAAGAAAGTCCCTTACCAAATGGCTATGCCGAAATGTTGCGCAAAGGATATTGAACATGAGGAATTATATAGCTGAAGTCCTAGGCACTTTCGCCATCGTGTTTTGCGGTACAGGCGCCATCATCATCGATCAGCAGACCGGTGGTGTGATCACCCATGTAGGGGTTGCCATCACGTTTGGGTTGATCGTTATGTCGATGATCTTTGCACTTGGAAATATTTCCGGTGCGCATTTTAATCCTGCGGTTACGGTCGGGTTTTATTTTTCAGGCAGATTTCCAGCCAGGGAAATAACTCCATATATCATTGCGCAACTATTTGGCGCTTTCGGCGCAAGTGGTTTATTGCGACTCATTTTTCCCGACAATGCTTCACTGGGTGCTACCATTCCTGCAGGCGCGTATATGCAATCCTTTGTATTGGAATTAGTGCTTACCTTTTTCTTAATGCTGGTGATCATACATGTGGCACATGGTTCTAAAGAGCAGGGTATGTTTGCAGGTTTGGCTATTGGATCTGTGGTATTATTGGAGGCTATGTTTGCAGGACCTGTTTGCGGAGCTTCCATGAATCCGGCGCGCTCATTGGCACCCGGTGTTGTTTCCGGCCAGTTGGGTGCTTTGTGGATTTATGTGACAGCACCCGTGGCAGGTGCAATAGGCGCCGTGTATGTATGGAAGTATTTACATCCGGCAGCAGTTGGCGCCTGAGTTGCTGATAGTGGATGAGGGCTTTCAGCTATGATCACTGAGCGTTTTATCTAACCAAACCACAGCCTTCTTCATATATTTTTCTTTATCTCCGCGATGCAAATCCACCAGCTGGTTTATGCGTGGATGCCATTTTTTATCTTTACACAGATCCCATAACAACACCATAGACAATCGGCGCTCCCACATCAACGATGATTGGGCAAATTGTGCTGAAAGTGCGATGATGCGTTCCGGATATTTTTTGTTGAGTTTTTTTAAGCTCTTCATGCCTATCGTATCGCAGATCGCCCAGTTATCTATTTCCGGTCCGAACCGGATCACCGTGGCAATTCCGCGTTCAGGATCTGTTTTGGATTGCCATTCCAGTAATTTGACCGCTATCATGCGCGCTTCGTAAATACCGGTATTCCACAAAGCGTCAATAAGTTCGAAGCTCCCTGGCTTTATTGCCTTCAATAAAGTATTCATTTCCGGACTTCGCACACCATATATTTTATTAGCTCCGGGAGCGGTTATAACCATGCCAGCTGCATGAGCGGGGTCTGCATTTTCTTTGAAGTAGGCGATTATATCCCTTACTGCAGCTTGTGTTGTGCTCATCCTGAATACTGCTCCAAATAGTTGTTGAATATTCCCATGAGGTCCTGTGTAACGTATCCGGGTTTGCCATTCCCAATTATTCGATCTTCGATCCGGGTCACAGGCATGATGTTTCGCGTGGTGGAAGAAATGAAAACTTCATCAGCTTCAAACAATCTGGCCATAGTTACCTGCGCCTCGATGAACATGTATTTTTCCAATCCACTGGCGATTACGTGTTTTCTTGTTACGCCTAACAGTATATGCTCAAGCGGCGTATATATCAATCCACTTTTTACATAAAAAATATTGCAGCGCGCACACTCCCGAACAATATCACCAACATAAAATAAAACGTCGTCAGCTTTCTCTGCCTGCATGCGGGCTAGCTCCCTGATCGAGCCTAAATAAAAGGTGGTTTTATAATCGGGAAATGGCTTATCGAATTCAGAAATAATAAGTTTGATGCCATCTGTATAGGATGTCTCCGGATATGGCTTCCATGCATCCTGATACGCCGTTAATACCGGTACGGGGATGCCGTTTTGTAGCTTTCCGGTGATCATCACCTTAATATATCCTTCCTCAAGTTGATTGGCCTGCACTAATTGAAGGATGACCGAACGCACATGGTCCATTTGTAATGGTTCAGCCAAATTCAACACGGACTGCGAATGTTGTAATCGCTCCAGATGGTCGTTCAGGAAGGGGATACGTCCTTTGTGTTGACGCATATAATCGAACACACCAAATCCACGCTCAAACCCAAGATCGTCGATGCCTATCCTGATCTCTGCTTTGTTGAGGTATTGTCCGTCGCGGAAAGCTAATAAGTCTGACATAGACCAAAGATAATATTCCGGTAACTATTCGTGTTTGCGTAGATACCTTGTAGTGTCTTTTATGGAGCATCTGTTCGCCAAGCAATGCATACCTTTGCAAACAGTGGCACGAAGCATATCCATAGCCGATTTTACCTATATCCTGCCTGATGAGCGTATCGCGCAATTTCCTCTGGCTGACAGGGCAAATAGTAAATTATTGCAATGTGCGGGGGGAGTCATCAGTGACCATGTGTTTCATCAGCTACCTGATCTGTTGCCGGTGGGATGTACTCTCGTGTTCAATACCACCAAAGTAGTTTGTGCACGCATGTTGTTTCCGATTGAGGGCAAACAGAAGCCGGTGGAAATATTTGTGTTGGAGCCGCAGTCCGGCATCACGATGGAACAGGCCATGCATACAAAAGGCACTGCTGTATGGAAGTGCCTTGTTGGTAATAATAAACACTTCAGTGAAGCGCGTATCCGCAGATCATTTATCAGCAAGGGAGAGACCTATTTTATCGAAGTGGAAAAACCTCTTCCATCAGGCGATGCATTTTTGGTCAGATTTACATGGTCAGATGCACTCACTTTTTCTGAGTTGCTGGATGCGTTTGGACAAATACCGCTTCCTCCTTACATGAAACGCACACCTGAAGCGGGTGATAGCGCGCGTTATCAAACGGTATATGCCCGAGAAGAAGGCTCTGTTGCGGCGCCTACTGCAGGATTGCATTTTACGGATGATGTGCTTGCGCAATTGCGCAAGCGTCAGATCTATATTGAACAAGTCACTTTGCATGTCGGTGCCGGCACTTTTCGTCCGGTGAAGGCATCTACTATGGAAGGGCATGATATGCATGCAGAGGAGATCTCTATCACTCAGGCAAGCATTGCACATCTATTACAGTATCCGCAACAACTTATTTCAGTTGGCACCACTTCGCTGCGCACTCTGGAGTCGCTCTTCTGGATAGGGTGGAAATGGCAGGTTGCTGATCGTGCGGCAATACCTGCAGTTTATCAATGGGATGCTTACGATACGCAGGTGCCTGCTGATTTCACTTATGAGGAAGCACTTAAGGTGATTCTGATGCGCATGGAAACCTATGGTCTGACAGTGCTCACCACTAAAACGCAACTACTGATCGCGCCTGGATATCATATACGCTCTGCAAAAGGACTGATCACTAATTTTCACCAGCCCAATAGTACGCTACTATTGTTGGTGGCTACATTTATTGGTGACGATTGGAAGAAAGTATACGCACACGCATTGGAAAATGATTATCGCTTTCTCAGCTATGGCGATAGTTCGCTTTTGTGGAGGCAAGACGATTGATCGGTGCGGAAATTCCCGGATACCATAAATTTACTTTTTCCTCCAGGGCGGGTCTTTTCTGTTTTCCCCTGCATGATAAATAATGATATGATTACCATCCGGGTCATACAAGTCACTTTCACGCCATAGCCAGGGTTTATCTTCCGGCATATGCGCGATCGTGATCCCTTTATTGATCAGCGCATCAATGCTTGCATCAACATCATCCACTTCGAAATAGATACTGGTGCCTGCAGGTTTGATTGCCTGTTCTGCAACATGGATGGAAAATGTACTATCGCCCTCCGGACATAAAAATCGCGCGTAAGCATTATGGGTATGTACAATGAGTTCGAGGCCTAATCGCTCATAAAATTGAATTGCGCGATGTATATCAGAAACGGTGATGGTGATTTGATTGAGTCGCATGGTCTGATCGAATGAAGGTTAATCTGCTTTCCAGATGGTCCGGATGAATACAGCATGGGAAAATGATTCTCCATTTATAGTGGTATTCCCTGCAAATCCACCCAGGTCGCCGAGGTGGTTGCATTCGGCATCATTTACCGGCGCCAGCATATCAGCACCGCATGTGCCCGGATCAAATACATAT
>JAYRVB010000179.1:0-3909 GCA_041918775.1 Chitinophagales bacterium | reverse complement strand
AATAGTTACCATTTCCTTGTAAATTTGTCATTCAATTCATGATCATGCGTAAGCTTTTTACAGGTATCTGTTTTGTGGGCATATTTGCCCTTCAGGCTCAGGATGAAGTATTTGGGTTATTGCAACCCATTGTCATTGAGCAGGACACCACCATGGTGCTTTCGCGTGATTTTTTGCATAATCCTTCCGGCATTTCCAAAGTAAGTGCCACGCATGTAACCTGCCAATTAAATAGCACGAAAGACACGCTATGGCTGATCAAAAAAGGAAGCAGCATTCCGGCATTAAGTACATTAAGCATTCAAACACAACGCGACACTTATGATATATTGCTTAAACGTTCGCGAAAGGAGGCTGTAAAATTTCGATTTGATCCGGGTGATAAGGATTATGATCAGGTGAGTATTGTGGGTGATCTGACGAACTGGAATCCGAATCTATTGTTCATGCAGCGCGATGGGAATGACTGGGTGATCACTTTGCATTTGAATCCGGGGAGGTATCAATATCAGATCGTTGCAGATGGTAATTGGTTTCTGGATCCCAATAATCGCATCACGGTTGAGAATGGGATAGGTGGATATAATTCTCTTTTGGAAGTAGGCACCTATTTTCATAATGAAAAACCGATCATTCATACCGCCTGGATAGATTCTGCATCCTATAATGGCAATGATTACAAGTCTGTGACCCTGGGCGTCAATTTTCCGATGCAGGGTGCACAGGTTTTTGCTTTTTGGAACAATAAGCAATTGCGTATTGATACTTTGTGGGTGTTAGATGAGGCCACTTTTACCGAATCAGCCTATTATCATTTTACATTACCGGCCGAAGCCGTAAACTATGAGCGTTCGCATATTCGCGTATACACCACTGTACTCGATCGGGAGATCAACGATATCCTGATACCGGTGGCATATGGTCGCGTCATTACTGATGCAGGTAAACTGGAACGCACGGATTTCCAGCGCGACATCATGTATTTTTTAATGGTAGACCGTTTCGCGAATGGCGATCCCAAAAACGACAAACCGGTAAAGGACGAGCGTGTTGCCGATGTGGCCAATTACCAGGGTGGCGACCTTGCCGGGATACAACAGAAAATTGATGCCGGTTATTTTCGCGATCTCGGTGTGAATACGATATGGATCTCGCCTATTTTTCAAAATCCTATGGGCGCCTATCAGGAATTTCCTGCGCCACACCGATGGTTTAGCGGATATCATGGGTACTGGCCGATCTCATTAAGTAAAGTAGATGTGCGCTTTGGGAGCCAACAGGAGTTTGCTACTATGGTAGATGCGCTACACGCCAATAACATGAATATTTATCTGGATTATGTGGCCAATCACATTCATGCTGAGCATCCATTATGGAAACAACATCCGGAGTGGTTCAGCAAACTGGATCTTCCCGATGGCAGAAAAAATCTGCGGCTCTGGGACGAGCAAAGGCTCACCACCTGGTTTGAACCCTATATGCCGAGCTTCGATCATGCACAGGCACAAGTGGCAGAAGCCTGTGCCGACAGTGCGATGTTCTGGTTAAAAACTTATGGTATCGATGGATTCAGACACGATGCCACCAAACATATAGAAACCGATTTCTGGCGATTGCTCACTTACAAGATCAAGACCGAGGTAAGCATGCCGCAAAATAAACCGGTATATCAAATCGGTGAAACCTTTGGCAGCAGAGAATTGATCGGCAGTTACCTGGGCAGCGGATTATTAGATGCACAGTTTGACTTTAATTTATATTTCGATGCGCGATCTGCTTTCTCTTCATCCGACCGCCCATTTAGCGCTTTATCTGCATCGCTCAATGAAAGTTTCGCTTATTATGGCTGGCATCACGTGATGGGCAACCTCACCGGCAACCACGACATGGCGCGATTCATCAGTTATGCGAGTGGCGATCTGAGCTGGAACGAGAACGACAAAGAAGCGGGCTGGACGCGCACGATTCGCGTTACCGACACAACAGGTTATCGGCGTTTAATGATGTTGCATGCATTCAACATGACCATTCCCGGTATACCCATCATCTATTATGGCGATGAGATCGGCATACCCGGTGCGAATGATCCGGACAATAGACGGATGATGTACTTTGCGGGTTGGAATACACATGAACAGGAGGTATATACCACCGTGCAAAAACTGACCCGTTTGCGCAGTTCGCATATGGCCCTGCTGTATGGAGAATTCATTGAACTGCCCATCATCAATGGCAAAGCAACCGACTATGCCTATGTAAGGAATTACTTTGGTGATCGCGTTGTGACAGTGTTTCACAAAGGTGATAGCGCAATGGAGCTGCGGATCGAGTTGCCGGAAAATATACCGTTCGCGCTTCCGCAAGCGCAATTTGGTGCAGAAACTTATGTGAAAGACGGTGTTTTGTATGTACAAAAAAATGAAGGCAATTGCTTCGAAATAATTACTTTTGATGCGCGATAAAAACAGCGTTTCATGAAGTATAAACATTCTATTCTTGTTTCCCTGATCTCACTATGCGTTTACACCGGACTTTTTGCACAAACACCGGCACCATCCTGGGCAAAAGATGCGGTGATCTATGAAGTAAATATTCGTCAGTACACCCCCGAAGGCACCTTCAACGCCTTTGTTGAACATTTGCCGCGTTTGCAGGCCATGGGTGTTGACATACTCTGGCTTATGCCGGTGCAGCCCATTGGCGAACTCAACCGCAAGGGTTCTCTCGGCAGTTATTACAGCATTCAAAATTATACCACCACCAATCCTGAATTCGGAACGATCAAGGATTTTAAGAAATTGGTGGAAGAAGCACATAAACACGATATGTATGTGATCCTCGACTGGGTGGGCAATCATACAAGCTGGGATCATGCGTGGATCACCGATCATCCGGAATATTATACCACGGATAAAAACGGAAAGATCATTCCGCCGGTTGCAGACTGGACAGATGTAGCTGATCTCAATTTCGACAACATGAACCTCCGCAAGGCCATGATCCACGATATGGCTTTCTGGATCAAAGAAACGAATATCGACGGCTTCCGTTGTGATGTAGCCATGATGGTCCCTGATGCCTTCTGGCAATACGCGTTCAATGAAATGCGCGAGATCAAGCCTGAGTTGTTCATGCTTGCTGAGGGTGAAGGTCCGCAATTCATAAAGGATGGTTTTAATATGGTGTACGCATGGGATCGTCACCACGCCATGAATAAAATTGCACAACGCAAAGGCACGATAGACCATTTAGACAGTCTGGTGATGAAAGACATTGCCAATTATGCTACCGGTAGTATATATATGAACTTCACCAGCAACCACGATGAGAACAGCTGGAACGGAACTGAATTTGAACGCATGGGCGCAGGTGCGCGTGCATTTGCCACCGTGTCGGCAACGCTTCCGGGGATGTTACTGATCTATAGCGGTCAGGAAGTTGGATTGGACCGTCGCTTGAAGTTCTTCGACAAGGATAGTATTCAATGGGTAGATGATAAACAATTCACGCCTTTTTATTCCAAACTGATCAGCATTAAAACAGAAAATCCCGCCTTGTGGAATGGCGTCGAAGGCGGTTCATACCGCAGGGTAGCTTGTGCCGATAAAGACACTTATGTATATGTGCGGGAAAAAGAGGGCAATAAAGTATTGGTTATTGCGAATTTAAGTGAAGATATGAAGCAGGTGTATTTTAATAATGAGGGTGGAAAATATGTGAATGCCATGACCGGGAAAAAACAAAAGGTAAAAGCAGCAGCCAAGGTGAGCTTAATGCCTTGGGAAGTAAAGGTGTTGGTGCAGTAGTATTTATTATACGGTAATGTATAGTGAAGCTGATTGGCTGATGTACTGGTCGGTGTATTGAACTGATCTGTATTTTTTCCTTCCTCATTTCTGCTTTCTACTT
>JAYRVB010000178.1:0-5498 GCA_041918775.1 Chitinophagales bacterium | reverse complement strand
CGCCCTTCAAAAAGGTGAGCGGGGTTTTCAAAGTCACACTTGCCACGAGATAAAAATAGGAAGTAATTCGTTAATTTGTTAATTCGTTAATTTGTAAATAAAATGTAGGGTGTAGATGAGTTGATTTGAGATTTTGCAAGCGCTACATCACATGCACCCGAACACCTGATCACGCATGCTCACTTGCACACTTTCACACTTTCACACTTACACACTTTCACATTTGCACATCTGCACATTTGCACATCATCTACCTCCATTTCCACGAACTCAACATCCCTTCAATATCGTTTACCATAAATTGAATGACCGGTTTTAGGGAGTCTGCGTTGGGTTTGTTGTTGAAGTAGAGGGCGCCGCGTACGAATTGACTTACGGTGTCGGTTACGAAGAATTGGAAATTACTCGCTGCGTCGCCACCAACAAAGTATATTAATCCGTGTACGCCGTATTGATTTTCAATTTCCTGAGGTTCTATGAAATCTGCTCTGCTCGAATGTTTGTAGGTGAGTTTGTAAGCATCTTCTATCATTTGCTGATAGCTGTATTTTTCATCCAGCGGTTTGTTGCTGAGGTAGATGGTGGCATTGAGGTCGGCACAAACCAAATTCATCCAGCAGGGATCTTCCGGTGTTTCTTTGAAGTAGGTAACATTTCTGTCGATGGTGTAATAACCCGGCAGAGTAAAGGTATACGGACAATCAGGGTCTTCAAATACGATGGTTTCTTCCGAGCTTGGATAATGCACGCGTGGCCAGGCATTCGGACGTGGAGAGGTATCGGTTTCGCAGGCGCATAATGCAGCAATGCACAGGCCGGTGATCAGAAAATGCAATGGTTTGATCATGTGGTAAAGATACGCGTTCAGCTATCTAAGTGCGTTTATCGGCGCGGGTATAATTACGCTGAAATTAAAAGGGCAGATCATCATGGATCTCGGTGTCGCCCTGCTTGTGTGTAGTAATATCATCATGACCGGCATCGGTGTTGGTGCGCGGACCTAATAAGGTAAAGTTTTCGGCAACGATCTCGGTGATATATTTTTTGTGACCTTCCTTATCTTCCCAGGAGCGATTTTTAATGCGCCCTTCGATATATACTTTAGCGCCTTTGCGCAAAATTTTTCCGGCAATATCGGCAAGCTTACCCCACATGGCAATATTATGCCATTCGGTTTGTTCCACTTTATTGCCGTTGCGGTCGCGAAATACTTCGGTGGTAGCTAAGGTAAAATTGGCTACCATGTTTCCACCGTCGAAGGTGCGCACATCCGGGTCTTTTCCCAAATTGCCGATCAATATCACTTTGTTCACTCCACTCATGTTGCCAATGATTATGTGATGATTAGTTAAAAGTAAGCATTTCTGCGCAGAAAAGAACGTATGGCTCCGGGGAAAGCGTATTGCGATAGGGTATTAAGGGGAATGGCTATTCCGTTTATAAGTGACAACTGTTTTCGTGTTGCCCCGCCCGCTATGTAAAAATGGCAATGGAGTTCCTGATGCGTAAGCAATTGTTTTTCGCTACCCATCGCCTCGAATGTGAAAGTATCCAATCCGTTCTTACGATACCCTGCCGATGTTTGCAGATGTTTCAGGTCGGTTCTCGTGGAAGATTCAAGCATGGGGAACTCCCACAGATTGCGCCAAATATCGGAAGCCGTGCGTTGACGGATCACGACGTGGCCATTTCCCCAAACAATAAAAAAGTGCAGGTGTCTGACCTTCCGTTTCTTTTTCACCGATTTTACCGGAAACTGATCCTGTGCATCATGGGCAAAGGCGTAGCAGGTTTTGGCGAACGGACAGCTTTGGCAGAGCGGATTGCGCGGTTTGCACACGGCTGACCCGAAATCCATCATGGCCTGATTATAGATATGTGGTTGTTTGGTATCGAGCAGTTTTTGGGCCAGCGCTTCCAGTTGTCGCCTACCCTCAGGTTTGTCGATGGGGTCGGCAATGCCCTTAAATCGGCTCAAAATGCGCAAAACATTGCCGTCGGTGACCGCATACGGCTGTTTGAAGGCGTAAGAGAGGATGGCGTTGGCCGTATATGGGCCGATACCCTTAAGGGTAAGGAGTTCGGTGCGGGTATTGGGGAACCGGCCGCCGTGGTTTTTGGTTATCCATTGAGCTGTGGCATGCATATTGCGGGCTCTGGAATAGTAGCCGAGTCCTTCCCACAGCTTCATTACAGTAGTTTCGGGGGCCTCGCTCAGGTGGGTAATGCTTGGAAAAGCCTCCACGAAGCGCTTATAGTAGGCTATACCCTGCTCTACGCGCGTTTGTTGAAGGATGACTTCACTGAGCCATACCCGATAGGGGTCATTTTCGCCTACCCAGGGCAGTGCGCGGGCGTTATCGGCATACCAGCGGAGCAGTTTTGCGGAAAAGGAGGAGGCCATGACACCGCAATAATACACAAGAGAAAAATTGTGTGGCAGAATAGTAATAAAAAAGCGAAATTTGCAGTTTAACAGGTTGATTATCAAACCCTAAAACATAGATCCATGAGAAAGGCTGACATTGTAAACCGCATTACAGAAAAGACCGGATTAGAGAAGGTTGATGTGATGGTTGTGGTGGAGGCATTCTGCAAAGAGATCAAAGAATCGATGGCAGAGGGTAGTAACGTGTATTTGCGTGGTTTTGGCAGTTTTGTGGTAAAAACGCGCAAAAAGAAAATTGGGCGGATCATCAAGAAAAATGTGGCCATCGAGATCCCCGAACAGAAGATACCGACCTTTAAACCCGCCCAGCTTTTCATCGAAAGGGTGAAAACAGGCAAAAAGTCGAAATCAGGTAACTAAGTGAAACCCTATCTCATTCCTATCGGTGTGGCTGCGGCAGTCATACTGTCGTTGTATTTCTTTATTGACAACACCCCGCCTCAGGTAAGCGTCTTTGATGAGCGTCGCGAAAAGCTCATCGACTCGCTGAAATACCCGAACAGTGCCGATCTTGAAGGCTTGCAGGCCGACATGGAGGATGCTTCGGGGGCCACCAAAACGGCCCTGTTGCGCCAGCTTTCCGATGCCTGGATGCGCCTGAACCAGCCTTCTATTGCTGCCGACTACATGCGTCAGCTAGCAGATAATGAACCCGGTTACGAAAACTATATGATGGCGGCTTCGGCCATGCGTTCGCTCATTGATTTTGAGCCCGACGACAACCTGCGGGTCAATCTGGTATACGGTGCACGCTATTGCTATGAAACCGCAGAAAAGCTGAAACCCGGCGATCTCGATGCGCGTATCGGACTGGCGGCTGTGCTTGTTTCGGGCACTAATCAGCCCATGGAAGGCATTATGATGCTCCGCGAACTCGATGCCGAAAGCCCGGGCAACGTGGCCGTAAACCTCGAACTGGGCAAATTTTCGGTGATGAGTGGGCAGTACGACAAGGCAATTGAACGATTTGCAGGCGTTTTACAAAAAGATTCCCTAAATTTGCAGGCTCGTTACATGATCGCTCAGGCATATCTTGGTCAACAGGACACGCTACAGGCGATCGGGCAACTGGAAAAAATTAAGACGCTAACCACCGACCCGACCCTGATCGATCAGGTGGATGCCGAGATAAAGAACTTAGAACATTAAAAAATCATTTGACGCATGCCATCCGGTAAGAAACGCAAAAGACATAAAATGGCTACCCACAAGCGCAAAAAACGCTTGAGAAAGAATCGCCATAAGAAGAAGTAATCAACCGGCTTCTCTGCCCTGTATATTCTCCCACCTTTTCCAACCCTGGTAACAGGGAGCCTTATTATTTCATTATCCCATTAAGGGATCAAACCCGTATTGCTACGTGGAAAGGGAACTTATTATACACTCAACGCCAACCGGAGCTGAGATCGCTTTGCTTGAAGACAAGCAATTGGTGGAAATTCACCGCGACTCGCACAGCAGCCGTTTTAATGTAGGCGATCTGTATCTGGGTCGCGTGAAAAAGATCACGCCCGGATTAAATGCTTGTTTTGTCGATGTCGGATTTGAGCGTGATGCTTTTTTGCATTACACCGATCTGAATCCACAATTCCGCAGTATCTATAAATACACAAAAGCGGCTCAGGACGGCAGACCGTACGCGATGGATAAATTCCAGCGCGAACCGGACATTGTGAAAACCGGTAAGATCAATAATGTGATCTCCAAGAATCAGCACATCCTGGTGCAGATCATCAAGGAGCCGATACAAACCAAAGGTCCGCGCTTAAGCTGTGAAATTTCATTGCCCGGTCGATACCTGGTACTCACGCCTTTTAACGAGGTGGTAGGTGTATCGCGCAAGATCGCCAGTGCCGATGAGCGCAAGCGTTTGCAAAAAGCCATCGAACAATTGCGACCAAAAGGATTTGGTGTGATCGTGCGCACAGTTGCAGAAAATGTGCCTGTGCAGAAATTGCACGACGACCTCAACCGTCTGGTGGAGCAATGGAAGGAGATCACCAAAAGATTGCATGCCGCACAGGCGCCGCATATCGTATTCAGCGAAACCAAAAAAACCAATACGCTGCTGCGCGATGTCCTCAACGATTCTTTTAACCGTATCGTAGTGAACGACCCGGCTATCGGCAATGAGGTAAAAGAATATGTGCGACGCATAAGTCCGGGTGCCGAAAAAATGATCACCCTGCACAACGGACCAAAAACGGTGTTTGAACAATACGGCATTACCCGTCAGATCAAATCGCTCTTTGGCAGAACCGTGAACATGGATAGTGGGGCATACCTCATTATCGAACATACAGAAGCCCTGCACGTGATCGACGTGAACAGCGGAAATAAAACCGCGATCAAAGGCGATCAGGAAGCAAACGCCGTTGCCGTGAATATGGAGGCTGCAAAAGAAATTGCGCGACAACTCCGTCTCCGCGACCTTGGCGGTATCATCGTGGTCGATTTTATCGACATGAAAAATCCCGAAAACAAAAAGGCGGTGCACAACGTGTTGCGACAAGCCATGTCGGGTGATCGTGCGAAGCATACTATTTTACCGGTATCTAAATTCGGTGTGGGGCAAATTACCCGCCAGCGCGTGAAACCGGAAGTGAATATCACCACGGCGGAAGTATGTCCCACCTGCGCCGGCACCGGTAAGATCGAAGCCAGTATCTTATTGCTCGATGATGTAGAACGCAAGCTCAAACATCTGGTGACCATACAAAACGTAAAAGATGTGAACCTGATGGTGCATCCTTATGTGGAGGCTTATCTCAAAAAAGGATTATTCTGGCGCAGTTTGTATCACCAATGGCGTCGCACCTACAAAGTAAAACTCAAGGTAAGCTCAAGCGATGATCTGCACTATATGGAGTATCGCTTCTATGATGGCAATGGAGAGGAGATCAATGTAGAGTGATGTGCAAATCCCGCTTTGGCGGGATGTCGCTGCGCTCCATGTGCAGATGGGGTGAAATACAAAGGGAACACGGAGCCTGCGGCCGCTGATTTGGCGGATGTGCGCTGATTAATGTATACGTTTGCCCGATAGTGG
>JAYRVB010000177.1:0-2725 GCA_041918775.1 Chitinophagales bacterium | reverse complement strand
TGAGCAATTGGTGCGTATGAGCGGAGTAGTGGGTGATGCAGAAAGTAATTGGGGCCTTATTCAGGCAGTGGCCGGTACAGCCATCATGATGTTGTTGTTCAGTGTGGGGGCGATCGGGAAAAGTATGTTGGAGGAAAAAGAAAGCGGCGTCCTCAAAAAACTGTTGCAATCACCATTACATCCCGGTGCAATTTTATTTGGCAAAATGCTCACGGGTGTGATCATGGGGCTGTTTCAACTTTCTGTTATGTTTTTATATGCCTGGCTCGCCCTGGGTTTAGATATTTTTATCAATGTGCCGGCATTGCTCATCATGATCCTGGCAACAGCATTTGCCTGTGCTGCCTTTGGGGTGTTATTGGCCAGTATTGTCACCTCTAAAAAACAGGCCGATTCCTTAGGCACTATCCTGATATTATTCATGAGTGGTATAGGTGGAAGTATGATCCCCCTGTACATTATGCCTCAGTTTATGCAAAATGCAGCGGTAATATCCGTTAACTATTGGAGCATTCAGGGCTTCTACGATATATTTTGGCGTCAGGCATCCTTTGCAGAAGTGTTAAATAATGCATTAACACTTTTTGGTATTGCGATCGGGATTTTACTGCTGAGTATTTTCTTTTTCCGCAGGAATGTTTTGCGCATAATGTAATTGCGCGCACAGCAGTTTTGTGGTAACTTTATGCCTATGATGGAGAAACAACTGTTCCGGGTAAGCGTATTTGCTTTGATCTCAACGGTTTATGTGCACACGAACCTCTTTGCGCAAGCCGGCGATCTTGATCCCGCTTTCAGCGGTGATGGCATTGTTACCGTGGATGTAGGAGGCGGGGATGTGCTACAGGCTGTGACACTAGATGAGGATAATAATATCTATGCTGCTGGGTATGCAGTAACCGGCGCAGGTCCTTATAAGGATATTTGTGTGGTCAAGTTTACACCTTCAGGGGCACTCGATCCTGTTTTTGGTGGTGATGGTATCGTAACCACTGATCTTGGTGCAAACTTTGACGATATGGCGTATGCTATATCATTACAATCGGATGGAAAAATATTGGTGGCCGGAAGTACTTATGACGGCACTGCTAATAAAATGTGTATCCTCCGTTATCGTGCAGATGGAAGCCTGGATCCTGCATTCAGTGATGATGGCAAGCTGGTGATCGATTTCGGTGGTCCTGATGATGCGGCGCGTGGATTGACCATTATGGGTGATGGTTCAATTTATGTTGGCGGCTATCGAATGGAAGAGGTGACCGCTACCATGTACAGGAGAAACTTTGCGGCCGTACGCGTAAATATCAATGGCGATTTTGATGCCGCCTTTGGTGGTGATGGGCAGGTAGCAACATCATTCTCTTCTGATCGACATGCATCAGGATTTGCAATGGGTGTGCAGGCGGATGGAAAAGTTGTGATGGCCGGATATAGTTATGTAGGTACCAGTGCAAACTATCAATTTGCATTATTAAGATATAATGGAGACGGCACACTGGATAATTCATTTGATGGTGATGGCATGGTGCTTGTGCCAACAGGCACCATTTTAGGCGAGGCGTATGCCATTCAGATCCAGGTAGATAATAAGATCGTAATTGCCGGAAAAGCATATGAAGGATTTGATACGGATTTTGCTTTGCTCCGATTTAATGCAGATGGCACCCTTGACAATACCTTTGGCACCGGCGGTATCGTTCAAACTTCCTTTGGAACGGGCGAGGAAGAATCATTCACCGGATTATCCATGGAGTGGGATGGCGGTATCGTTGCTACAGGATACAAGGGCAACGGTTCAGATCGTGAAACAGTGATCATGCGCTTTTTATCCAATGGGTCATTTGATCCTACATTTGGCGCTGGTGGCATGGTAAGCAACGACTTTAGTGTGGAAGCAGACCAAGGAAATGCAGTTTTAGTGCAGCCGGATGGTAAATTTCTTGTTGCCGGATATTATGATGGCGGCGCCAACAATGATCTGGCTGTGATGCGCTATTTATCTGACCCAGGATCAGATGTAGCAGATCTGCCCTTGGCCACATTTGATATTTCACCGAATCCTTGTACAGATTTGATGTTTTGCGACATATCACTGGAAGGCACCTTACAGATCATAGATATGTCGGGTAGCGTCGTTATTGAGCAGAATGTTACACCCGGACAGGTAACTGTTTCTATGGAACAATTACCTGTTGGTATGTATACAGTTCAATTGATTTCCGGAGATAAAATCTGCACAAAGCAGATCATTCGACAATAAGCTCGGCGTTAATCCTCTGTTTTTTTAACATCATATTTCGGAAGGGCGAACAGAAATCCGAAGGCTTCTCCGTGTTCACGTCCTAAATGTTTATGATGCATTTTATGTGCGCGTATGATACGCTGCATATATTTACTTGCGGGTTTATATCCATGCTTTAAACGTCGATGCACGATAACATCATGAAACCCGAAATAGCATAACCCGTATGCGGAAATTCCTGTGCCAATCCAAAATATCCAATTATATTCAGGAGATCCGATCCACATCAGATAAATAGCCGGGGCAGCAAAAATGATGGCATATAAGTCATTCCATTCAAATCTGCCATGACGTGGTTCATGGTGTGATTTATGCAGAAACCAGCCCACTCCATGCATTACATATTTATGCATCCACCAGGCAAAGCTCTCCATGAAGGCAAATGCGAGTATAAAAGCGGCGATATTAATTACAATGTGCATC
>JAYRVB010000176.1:0-5635 GCA_041918775.1 Chitinophagales bacterium | reverse complement strand
CGTATTCCGCAGCATAATACCTGTGGAACCGAATTCAAAATTCAGTGGAGTAGCGGTCCAGTAATTATCCTGGTTTAAGGTGATCTGACAATTGCGTATGATATTATTATTACAACCATCTGTTGCCGATGCTTTGAATAATCCATAGCCCACTTCTATCATAGCCGCACCCGAGAGGTTATTATCCACCAGATCAATCCCATCTATCGTGATATAATCCGATCCATTCAAGGTAAAGATATAATCCGCTACCGTGGCTGCTGCTGTTACGGATACAGTGCCTACCGGTGCATACACGATCGGGTTTGCGCCTACGCCATTTTTTATGAAAGTGATCGTGTTTGCCGCGGTACCTGTTTGTGTGAGGTTGATACCTCCGGCAGGTGCTGTTTCTGTATGACCGGCTGCCACATTACACACCACTGCACAAGATACAGTACCGGCATTCAGTGCGCTCACAAATGACGCAATGGTTGGATAGCAAACCGAAGGCACGTAATAGTTTCCACAAAAGCCAACACTCGGCAATACTGTATAGATATAATTGGGTCCACCATTATTATTAATGGACAGCGTACTCATGTCGTGTACCACCTGACCATGTACACCAACATCAGCTAGTATTGTGGCAGAGGTTCTATTGCTTGTATAGGCATAATAATATATCGTAGTGCCCGGAGACTGGCAGGGAATTTCTACAGTGCCTGTTGTACCAGTCATGCTTACCGATAACAAAGTAGAGGAGGCAAAATTGACTGTTGTGGCATAACGCACATATACATATTCACCGGCGCTCAATGCTGAAGAAATATTCACAGTAACGTAAACAGAGTTTTCCGGGTATACTGCACCAATACCCGGGCTTTGTGTAACACTTGTAATGGTAACCGGATTGTATGATGTTTCGAGCACGCCCATATATTCATTTGCTGGCACTCCCGGTGTAGAATATTCCGTAATGTTGAAAGTGTAATAATTACCGGAAGTGATCGCCGGCATTAAACCTGCACTTCCGCCAAAACCGGTATTAAAAAGTGCCGAAGCCGTTCCTCCGACCGGTTGTATGGTCGTATTATAGCTGCTAAGTGTCAAGCCTCCGGTATAAGGTCGCCAGACCGGATCGTAGTCAAAAACTGCTTCGTAAAATTCCCATGCTCTGGTACCGGAAATTGCGGATGAACCAGCCTGAATTCTTACTTGCCTGAAAATACCCAGATCTGTTAGCGCATAACTTGTATAAGTGCCAATATAGGTCTGTGTACCTAATTGCGTAGCCTGGCCATATAAATGACCAAACCCACATAAGAGCATACCCAAGCCTATTGAACGCAAAAAGCGCATTATACAAAAATAGAATATCAACGCGAACCTGCAATACCTTATTATGCACAAAAACGGCTGCTACATTGGGTTGTAACAGCCGTAAACGAGCACATCAAAGTCCGCTAACTATTGAATAACTATCGGGGTGGAACGTGTTTCTCCGTCAGTATACTGCACACTTAACTGATACAAACCTGATGCAAGTGATTGAATATCAAGGCTTAAGGCCTCTCCACCTACGGTATTTTGCAAGAACACCATTTGGCCGGCCGTGTTGCTAAGCCAGACGTGTTGCAATTGCTTCCCGTTGGTGACCATTACTGATAGTCTGGTATCAGCAGGGTTGGGAAATACCCTGGCCCCGGTAAGCATTTCCTGCTCAACACCCAACTCTTCCTCACCGGCTGTATAACGTATGGCACAAGCATCGACATTGGCATCGTACCAGCTGCGAATATCGCTCACATATGCTTTTAATCCTTCCACAGCATTCCAGGCGGTCATATCTGAAAAAGTGCCATCATAAGTAAGCGTATCCGCAACAAATGCAGTCGTAAGCACGATATCAATACAAGTAGTATCCCCGGCATTAAAGGTAACGGGACGAATGGAACCGATGCCTCGCATATCCATCGGCGGGGTTCCTTCAGTAACCATGCTCCATCCTAAGGCATCGAGTGGATGTGCCGGAAACATGAACTTACTTAACTCATCGCCACCATATCCATTTCCATACAAAGTTTGCTCTGAGCCATCCAGCCATTTCCCTTGCAGATAGTTATAATGATCTTCAGGCGTAAATGGATTTCCGATCACAGAGAAATCATTCTGATAATATTTGAACATGTGTAAAGGATGATTCAGGAACGTAATCCCCTGAGCAGGCGGATGTGTGAGGTAGGCATATGGACCGAGTTCATCATAATCATCACCATTATATGCATAAAACATTTCCAATGTACTGTCGCAGCCTACATAATCATCCCCATAGTACCCAATATCAGGATCTGTAAACATGCCAAAGTAGAAATCATTGTAGGTAAAGGATGATCGATTGATCAATTTTACATTCATAAACTGTGATAAGTGCATGGACGGATCATCAGGATCAATAAATGCGTAGGCCATGATATGCAATTCAAAACCCAATGCTTCACCACCGCTTTCTGTATGTGCAAACGCAGCATCATTGGCAATAATAAATATTGCCTCATCTCCCCTGATGATGGGATAATCGCCGGCTAAAGGATCATAGATCAAGTTGGAATCTCTGTCATAAAATGGTGCTAACAATAATGCTTCGCCATTTGCCGTATTACCATTTCCGGGCCAATCAGCGATAATGCCTGGGATACTATAACCAGGCACATTCCAATTGGCGATATGGGTATCGATCGACGATTTATCCATTTTCCAAACCCTGGAATACTTTGCTAAATAATCCGGATCTGTATAATCCGTTGCGATGGGGCCTGACCAATAATCGTTGCCAAACTGGCCATAGCTTTGTGCGGCTAAATGCAGATCGCCAAACTGATCGATACCGCCCATCCAAAACCCGGCGGCAAAAAATGTATTTCCAAGCTCCGTTCCCTCATCCAAACCAGGAATATTATAATGTGTTGTATATGAAGCTGTATCTGCAAATAAAGTACCGTTGGCAGAATAAATAGCAGATACACCATTTAAATGAAGTGTATCAGTAAATAACCCCTGTGCAAATAAAGCGCTGTGCACAATACATGCGATTACAATGGTAAAAGTACTTTTCATGGCTAACAATTTTACGTGTAAAGAAACCATGAAATAGCCTGCAAAATGTCACATGAATGTTGCGTTTTTAGGGGGCAAATGATTCTGACAATTGCATGACCTGATATCCGGTGATCACAAAAAAAAACCGGTACGCAGCTCCTCTTCTGGTACCGGTAGTATACATATGAAAAGAAATCCAATTGTAACCGCCACTAAGATACGGGACGGGTTTGAGATTTCCAACCCCTTTTTTACGAATCCTGAATGCCCGCGCATTGCGTATCTTTGCAGCCCTATGGACTTGTTTGACAAGTATGAGCCGGTGATCGGCCTTGAGGTGCATGCGCAGTTGCTGACAGCCACAAAGGCCTATAGTAGCGACATTTCGGCCTATGGCGGCGATCCCAACACCTATGTGAGTCCGGTTACCCTTGGTCATCCGGGTACTCTGCCGGTGTTCAATGCCCTGAGCTTGGAGCTGGCCATTAAACTGGGGCTGGCCACCCATTGTGCCATCACAAGGTATAACGAATTTGCCCGTAAGAACTACTTCTATATCGACCTACCCAAAGGCTATCAGATCACCCAGGACAAAACGCCCATTTGTACAAAAGGGCATATCCTGATCGGCGAGTATGGTCAGGAGAAACGTATCGGAATTACCCGTATCCATTTGGAAGAGGATGCCGGAAAGAGTATTCACGACCTGGATCCTTTTTATACGCTTGTTGACCTTAACCGCGCCGGCACACCCCTCGTGGAGATCGTGAGTGAACCTGATATGCGGAGTGCCGATGAGGCGTATGCATATCTAACTGAGGTACGTCGTCTCGTTCGATACCTGGATATCTGCGACGGAAATATGGAAGAAGGAAGTTTGCGTTGCGATGCAAATGTGAGTGTGCGACTAAAGGGTTCGGAAGCCTTTGGTGTGAAAGTGGAGGTGAAAAACATGAACTCTATCCGCAATGTGAAACGCGCCATCGAATATGAGATCAAACGCCAGATCGAAGCCATAGAAAGTGGAGAACAGTTGGTGCAGGAAACGCGCAGTTTTGATGCTGCCAAAGGCACTACCTTCAGCATGCGCAGCAAAGAAGCAGCACACGATTATCGGTATTTCCCCGAACCCGATCTGCAACCATTTATTGTAGAGGCAGCCACCATCCAACGCATTAAAGAGGCTATGCCTGCATTACCGAAAGAACTCATGCATAAGTATGTGGAGCAATTGCACCTGAGTACCTATGATGCAGAGATCCTGACAGCAGAAAAAAGCGTGGCTTTATATTTTGAACGACTGATCGCCAAAACTTCGCATTATAAATCTGCAGCCAACTGGATGCTTGGTCCAATAAAAAGCTGGATCAACGAACAAGCTGCTGATATCGAAGATTTACCGGTAACACCAGATCACATTGCAGAGATCATCTCATTGACCGAATCCGGTAAATTGAATTTTACCATTGCCAGTCAACAATTGTTCCCTGCTTTGATCGCTGCTCCCGAAAACAGCGCAGAAGCACTCGCCAGATCCATGCAATTGATACAGGAAAGCGATGCCGGCCTGATCGCCGCATTCGTTGAGGCTGCTATCGCCAAATACCCTGATAAGGTGGAAGAATACCGCAGTGGTAAGAAAGGCATACTTGGATTATTTATGGGTGAAGTGATGAAATTAAGCAAGGGTAAAGCCGACCCTAAACTCGCCACCAGTTTGTTAGAAGAAAAACTGAACGGCTAAACACGTAACGCATTTATTAGTGAATGTATAAGAACCGTATAAACAACATCATGCAAAAATCATTGATCAACCATATCGCCTTGATCGTAATCGCAATCTCTTTCTTTTCTTGCAATGAATCGAAGGGAGATCCATTTACGATCAGTGGTGTACTCGAAGGTGCAGAAGGCAAGAAGATCGTATTGGAATCTATGTCGTTTCCATCGCTCGGTCAACCTGAATATACTGTTATCGATACCGTTTGGGCCGATAGCAAAGGACAGTTCGAACTTACGAATTACCTTCCGGAGCGCAGCATTTGCCGACTCACCACGGATGGAAATACGTACAGTTTCTATTTGTTGTCGCTGCACAATGAAGAGATCACCCTCAAAGGAAATGTAGCTGAAAATGGTAACCCTGAGATCAACGGCTCACCGGCATCAACGTCCTTATTGAGTTTTCTGGATGCCATTCGCGCGTTTGATCGCGATGCATCTGCCATGAATGACTCTTTGCAATACCTGAAGAGCATAAAAATGGATTCACTGGCTGATGCGATCATTTCTGAATTGCAGGATGAATACTTTTCCCTATGCAAGGATTACGCCGACTCATCAAAATACACAGCAAATACAACATTGGCGATTGAATCATTATATGAAAGAGACCTCGAATTTGTGCGCTCGTATTACAATAAGGTAAAACAAGGAGCCGATTCTTCCTCATTATATGTAAAGCAGATGGGTGCAAAATTGCAGATCATGGATAACCTGATCGCTGCAAGCCCTGTTGGCAAACCTTTCATTGATAGTGAGCAACCGGATGTGACCG
>JAYRVB010000175.1:0-3359 GCA_041918775.1 Chitinophagales bacterium | reverse complement strand
ATATAGGTTTCGAAACGATACTCAGGTTTGAGGATTTGTAATGCAGCGAGTGTAGTGAGCACTTTTTGACTACTGGCGGGTGTCAGGCTTTTTTCCTGCTCATATCCGGCCAATACTGTTCCGTTTGTTGGATCCATCAAACAAAATCCCCAGGTGGCATGTTTTAATCCATCCTGTTTTGCCATGGTTTTGAGTCCTGAACGCAGGGCATTTAATCCACTACTATCCACCTTCACCTGCGCAGATACCGGCAGATAAAAACAGATCAGAAATACGAACCATATGTTGCGGTGTATGCTCATGCGCTGATGCCTAAAACGTTTTGCATGGTGAATACGCCTGTTCTGCCCATGATCCATCTGGCTGCTAACCAGGCGCCATCTGCAAAGCCATCGCGCGAGTGTGCCGTATGCGTGAGCGTGATACGATCTGCTGCGGAATTATAATGAACCGAGTGAATACCCGGTACATGATCTATGCGATGTGCAGTGATCGGAATAGCTTCCTGCCTTGTTTCCGGCATCAAGCTCCAGCCCCTTGTGCGCGGCAAATGTGCATTGATCGTTTGTGCGATACTGATAGCGGTTCCGCTTGGTGCATCCAGTTTTTGCGTATGATGTGTTTCTTCGATCTGCACATCATATTGTGGTTGTTGTTGCATGATGTCGGCCAACCTGGCGTTGATGGCTAAAAATATCTGTACGCCAATGCTGAAATTCGATGCACATAACATCGCACCATTGCGTTGAAGGCAATAAGCTTCTGCCTCGGACAAATGTGCATACCATCCGGTGGTGCCACTGATCACCGGCACACCGGCATCCAAACAGATGCGGATATGATGCAGCGCTGTTAATGGTGTGGTAAATTCAATGGCCACATCAGCACCCTGCAGGGTTTCTGCCGACAGCGTGTGCATGTTCCTGCTGTTGAATGTTTTTATGATCTCCGCGTGGTGACCGGAGCGAAGAATGGCTTGCTCTACGGCCTTACCCATTTTACCATAGCCGATCAGTACAACTTTCATTTGATTTCAAATTTTAATTGAAGACCAAAGGCACCCGAACGCGGAGCGGCAAAGGTATTTCCGGAAAAATATGCCGGACTCAGTTGCATACTCAGGTCGTCAGAAATATCGAAATGATATAAATGTGCATCCACCACCGCATCGATGACATTTAATGCATATACGCCAAAGGTGACCACTACCATCAGGTCGAGGTAACGTTTGGATTGCTCCACGTATTGCAATAAGATCTCATCAGAAGGAATATAATCATACAATTCATCCACGGTTAATGGATCATCATCTATACGTGCGAGATATGACGTGCGTAATTCATCGTAAAAATCATACCAGTAATAGATGAAATATCCGGAAGTGCCTAATGCCGCATATACGATCGGAATCTTCCAATACTTTTCATTGTATGCCTGTCCGAGTCCCGGTAAAATTGCGCTATACAAAGCAGCGCGTCGAACACTGTGTGGGTCATGTGTCCAGAAATTCGAGAAAGGTGCTGCCTTTGTTGCAGCCGTGTCCACCTGCTCATTCCGCAATGCATCTAAGTCGAGCATGGAAATATCTTCCTGAACCTGCGTCGTATCTGTTTGCGCAAAGGTGGGTATGTGTAACACACATACACAGATGCAGCATACGAGGCTTCTACATAACATGTTATCCTTCTATGATTTCCTTCAGGCGAAACAGGTCGTCGTCGGAGAAAAATGAGATCACGATCTCTCCCTTTCCCTGAGTACCTTTTTTGATGACCACTCGCGTGGCGAGATGAGAAGATAAAGCATCCTGTACCTTGCGCACTTCGTAAGAAAGTGTGGAAGGTTTTTTATCCGTGGCATTTTGCTTTTTAGGTTGATAGGTGCGCACCAAAGCTTCCACTTCTCGCACAGATAAGTGCTTTTCTACAGCTTCCTTATATACAGCAATTTGCGCTATCGGGTCTTCAAGCGTGATGAGGGCACGCGCGTGTCCCATGGAAATACGTTTCTCCTTTAATCCGCGCTGCACATCCGGAGGAAGTTTCAGGAGACGTAAAAAGTTGGTTACGGTAGACCTGTCTTTACCCAATCGATCGGCAAGCGACTCATGGGTGAGGTTACATTCATCGAGCAGGCGACGAAAATGGATGGCAATTTCTATCGCATTGAGGTCTTCACGCTGAATATTTTCGATCAGCGCGATCTCCAGCATCTCCTGGTCGTTTGCATTACGCACGTAAGCCGGAATATCTTTCAACCCGGCCATCTTTGAAGCACGCAAGCGGCGTTCTCCGCTGATGAGTTGATATTTATTGGTGCCCACACTGCGCACTGTGATCGGTTGGATCACGCCATGCACACGAATGGAATCTGCCAGTTCCTTCAATGCAGCTTCGTCAAAATCGGCTCTGGGCTGGAAAGGATTCAGTTCGATGCTATCCAGGGCGATATTAGAGGTAGAGGACAACTCCTGCACCTGCTTTTTGGGCATGATCGGGTCAGAGGACTCTGAGTCCATGCTTTCGAGCAATGCACGAATACCTTTTCCGAGATCCGTTTTTTTAGGATTCATAGTCAGCAAGCTTCAAAATACACAAGCTCCCACAGTAACGTATACCGGGGCTGCCTGCATATATAAAATTAATCAATTGTGATGAATATTCAGCAATTCGTTGTTTACCTGTGTGCTGCCGGCGTTGTTTTTTTGCAACACTTCGCGGGCAAGGTTCAGGTAATTAATGGCACCTGTGCTGTCGGCATCATACATGATCACCGGCTTACCAAAACTTGGTGCTTCACCCAGCTTGGTGTTGCGGTGAATGATGGTATCAAACACCAGGTCGCTGAAATGGCGCTTCACCTCTGTAACGATCTGATTGCTCAAACGCAAACGCGCATCATACATGGTCAATAAGATACCTTCTATCTGTAAAGCATTGTTCAGACGATTCTGAACGATCTTGATGGTATTCAGCAATTTGCCTAAACCTTCGAGGGCAAAGTATTCGCACTGCACAGGTACCAATACCGCATCTGCTGAAGTAAGGGCATTCACCGTGATCAAACCAAGAGATGGTGAACAGTCGATGAAAATATAATCGTATTGATTCTTCACTTCATCCAACACACTCTTCAAAATGCGTTCGCGGTTAGGGTGATTGATCAACTCGATCTCTGCACCCACCAGGTCGAGGTGCGATGGCAACAAATGTAAATTAGGTGTTTCTGTTTCAACGATAGCATCCTTTGCATGCTTGTCGTTCATCAGACAGTCGTAAATATTCACACGGTTTTCCTTTGGGTCAAAGCCGACACCGCTGGTTGAATTCGCTTGTGGATCTGCATCTACAAGCAAGGTT
>JAYRVB010000174.1:0-5694 GCA_041918775.1 Chitinophagales bacterium | reverse complement strand
TTGGCTCATTGTGCAGGTCCAGAGCACGTTTCGCCCTGATATCTCCGCGTTTTGCTGCATTTTCCAGTCTCACTCTGCGCACGCTCACCATTGCGATCTCGCTCATGGCAAGCACCCCATTGAACAGGATAAGCAACAGAATGATCAATATCTCACTGACCATAGTTCCCGTAAAGATATACATTGTTGAGGGCATCAGCAGGTAGATGCCTTGGGGGAAAGGGCATTATTGCTTGATAAGTTTCCCGCGGATCGCTTCGCCGCTACCCGTTATTTGAACCACGTAAGTGCCCGGCATCCATCGGGCAATATCGAGTGCAAGCGTATTCAATCCTGCCTGCACGGCCCATTGCGTTGAAAATACAGATACCCCATCCATGTTAAACACCTGCAGGGTACAATCGCCTGTAATGTCGCTGGTAAACTGCACCTGCACCTCTGTAAGGGCCGGTACCGGAGAAAGCAACAATTGTTGTGCCGACTGACGTGTAAGTGATATCACATGCGATTCCGCCCTGTTTCCATCAAAATCTACGGTTTTCAGGCGATAATAGGTGGTATTGGCAACAGGATCTGTATCCAGGAAACCATATTGGCGTTCATTGCTTGTAGTACCTGCACCATCAACCGTACCTATTTGCGCAAAATTGATCGCATCAGCACTGCTTTCCAATATGAAATAATCGTTATTTATCTCGTTATCTGTTTTCCAATGCAAAAGGTTGCCGGAAGATTCAACTGATCCGGAGAAATCCACCAGTTCAAGCGGCAGGATCACCTCTAAACCATCTACGATACCATGCACACGGAATACCGAAAAGCTGGTAAGGTCGTTGATGGTATAAATGTTCGGACAAGTCATATACCCCGGTGTGAGGAATGGCGCCGGTGATGCTACAGCGGCATTATTCGGAATACCATCCTTGGCGGTCCATTTTAATTCGCCCAACCAGGTAGCACTGTAAAAAGGACATTCTGCTTCCAGAACCGGTCCGGGTTCTACTACAATATCATAATCGTATGGTCCGGCAATACTTGCAGTTACAAGCCATTCTACCGAAAACTGACAGTCGGTGGTCAATTGATCCAGAATGCCATCAGCTGGCGACATCGGGTTATCAAGCACCGTCTCTCCGATCAATGGAGATGGATCTGTGCCCACATCGCAATACATCACTGTACCCAACAGGTCGATAGTGCCTGGTTGCACATAGGAGAGTATGTTTGACGCAGGTGCGCCGGTAAAATCAATATGAAATGGCTCTTCACCATCCAATGTGGTGGCCTGAACACCGATCGGGAAATAATAACTTGCTGTTCCACTTACCGCTCTGCGCAATCTGCCTTCCACATAATTATCCGTTCCACCGGTAGCATATCCGATGATACAACTTGCAGAGGAATTTCTGGTATATAATTCATACGGATATAAAGACCCATTATTGCCATGCGAAGCAATATCTGTGCGTATGATTCCAAATGTTTCGTAATTGACCGTGCCGGCAGGATTTACGTTGGTATTGGTTTGTAAATTCACAAACTGACCGGCTGCCGATTTATCGATGCGGAGATTATAGAATTGATTCACATTGCCAACAGTACCATTCATCGTACCTTTTACGGTTTGGGTACTGCCACCGGTAAAACGTTCAATACCGGTTGATTCATAAGAACCTGCAACACCGGGATAATTCTCCCAATCACCGGTCAGTTCAATCTCACCACCATCATTATAAATTTCTCCGCCGCTGTTATAAATATAGCCATTCACATACAGCGCAGGTTCGCCAACCATGGTGCCATCCACATACACTTCCCTATTGGTGGTGTTCCCGAGCACATACAACTGCGCCTGCATGTCGATGATCGACAACAACAAGATACTATATGTGATCAGGTGTTTTTTCACGTTATGGTTGATAGTTGGTGATCAGCATGTCGAGTAAATGCAATCGTTCTAGTATAGTTGACTCCGCAGTGGCTTTTACTTCGGACGACAATAATTGATCGTTGCGTACTTTTTCGAGTGCATTGATATAAGAAAGTCGGATCGATGCTTCATTATCTACGATCGATTTTTCTATCGCTTTCAAATCGCTGTTCAGTTCAGTGATATAAATCGCCTGATTTTCAGCAGTTACCCAGAGTTGTGTAAGTAATTCTCCTAAAGAAAATCCGCCTTTTTGCTCCCACGTTTCTCTGCCTTCTATCGTTGGCAGATGTCGATATTTTTCCACGAAATCAGCCATCTCAGAGATCGTGTATCGCTTATAATCATCGTGTGCAGCGAGATCCTCTGCTCTTACCTGACCATCGAAATATTCGTCAAATACATAATCGGAGATCATGGAGTTGTCATCGTAAACACCCAATGCCGTTAAAGTACCCGGACCATTAAAATCTGCACCATAATACAACACCGGACTACCGATCACTACACCATAATTGAATTGCAGATAAGATCCTGTACCTGCTGTTGGTGTTGGTGCGGGACCGAATACACGCAATTGAGGCAGATCATCTGTAAAATACGTGGTTGCTGTGGTACACAAACCGGCAGCTCCGATGTCATTGTAATACCCGCATGCAGATAAATAGCCCACATCTGCATCAGCAGTCACCGTACATCCTGCCGCCCAACCTGAGTTGTCGTAACATACTTCAATCAGGATATTATCTGTACCATTCCATACAAATGGCGTGGTAAGTGTAAAATCGTTCGCGCCTACAACCGGTGTATGACTGGCAACAGAATATACTGTGGTTAACCCGGCAACATAACCTGACAAAGTTGTAAGTGCTGTGCTGCCCATCTTGATGGTCAGGTTGGAAAAACTGTACGCACCGGGTGTCACAATATTAAAACCGATCGCCGTAATATCCCCTGCACACACACCGGCAGTGATCAACTGTGAAGCTTTATATAGCAACAAAGTTCTGTCGTCCATCCACCAGGTATTGAATGGATTCTCTTCAGATGTAGGATTAAAATATCCGGTTGAAGGCGTGGTGTATTCATTATTCATAACTGAGGTTGGCGACACACAGGTTTCCACCAAAGTGATATAGTCACCAAATCCAACAGTATTATCATTTTCTAATTTTATCCAGGTGCCGGCAGAAGTGCGGCCATCATGATAGCCTCCGGTGGTATTCCACTGGATAGTACCTGGAACAGGCGTGATGGCTGCAGCAGGCTGACGCACGATCATGGCGCCATTCACATCCAATCGCTCCTGTGGTGTATTGATACCGATACCGGTATTTCCTTGCGCAAACAGCAAAACAGGGCTCAGCATGCATGTGCATAATGCAGCGAACAAACGTGTATGTATACGAGTATTACGGTGCATGTTCGATAGCTGCTATACTGTTTTTTAATGCGGTAATTTTTTGTGCGCGTTCGGCTTCTGTCAGCGTGGTATCCATTTCTACCCTGGTGATCTCATCTTGATAGGCATCGATCAAAATTTGATCAGCACCGGCAAGTATGTTTTCTACCGAAGCGGTACGTTCGTGCAATTCTTTGAGATACAATGCGTGCGTTTCGAAAGTTACCCAAAGCTGTGTGGCGAGTTCGCCGGTGGAAAAGCGTTTCTTTTCCCAATCCGCTCTGCCCTTGATAGTTGGCAAATGGCGTTCCGTGCGCATAAAGGCTTCCATCTCATCGATGGACTTCATGGTATAATCACTGTGCATGGCAGCATCCTCAGGCAACATCCTGCCATCATAATACTGGTCAAACACATAGTCGCTGATCATCACATTCTCATCGTAAATAGCTTCAGCAGTCACCGATCCCGGACCATGGTGCACGTAAGGTGCAGGCAAAACGGGTGAACCGATCATGATCGGATCATCAAATTGCAGGTAATCAGAGGTACCTGTAACCGGACCGTTAGCATTACCGGTAAACAGGATCACCGGGCGGCGTGCATACAAGGTTGAAGCTGATATGCCGCATCCGGCGCCAAAATTGATTGCTCCCGAACGTGTAGCATTATAAGTAAGAGATCCCTGCACATCCACTTGCGAGTTTAATGAGTTACTTGCATTATCAAAGCAGATCTCAACGAGGATGTTTGAATAACCATCCCAGTAAAATCCTGAAGGATAAGCTCCGGAGGTAAGGGAGATATAATTTGGACCAAGTGCCAGGGTTACTGCCCCAGGGCCGAAATAAGTAGTAAGGCCTGTTTCCCATGCAGTACCTGTGAGGTCGTTGGTGGTGGTCATTTTCAACTTTACCTGACATGAGTTCAGGGTAGCCGGTGCGCCGAGGTTACTGATCTGAAATCCGATCTGGGTAATATAACCGGCACACAATCCACCGGAAACGATGTCACTGCCTTTATAGAGATACTGCGCGCGTTTATCCTGATAAGCAGTACCAAACGGTGTATCATGCTGATCCGAACTGGCACCGGTGCTCATCCCCGCCGAGGTGGTAAGTATCGTTCCACACACCAGGGAAGTATAGTCGCCGGTTTCGTAGGTATTGTCATTTTCCAATCGTATCCACGATCCCGCAGATACACGTCCATCGTGCATGCCATCAGTGGCATTCCAACGAATGGTTCCGGCAATTGGTGTAACAGCTGCGGCATCTCCGCGAATGATCAGCGCACCGTTGATGTCTGCCTTTTCAGCAGGCGTATCGGTGCCGAATCCCACCTGACCCTGCGCAAACACATAACTGCTGAGGCAGATAAAGCCTACAGCTAGTAGAAAGTTTTTATGTGTGTGTGTAAGTGTCATTTATTTGGTTTCGAGGTTGCTCGCTTTTGGTTTGATGGCTTCCAGTCGCCGGTGTAGCTCCATGATGTATAGCGCCTGGGTTTCGGAGGTTTCCCAGAGGTCGGTGGACAACTCTCCTACTGAAAACTTGCCCTTGGTCTGCCAATCCTGGCGACCTTTGATCGTAGGCAGGTGGCGGTACTCCTCCATATAGGCGATCATATCTTCAATGTTGGCCATCTGGTAATCGCCGTGCAGGGGGGCATCGGCTTCAGACACATGACCATCGAAGTAATGATCAAACACATAATCACTCAGGAGGGTATTATCGTCGTACAATGATTGTGCAGTAACAGAACCCGGACCGTGACTCAGATACGGTGCAGGAATAACAGGTGCTCCAACTACCCAGGGTTGAGCGGAGTAAATGTAATTAGAGGTAGTAGGAACAGGACCTGTGGTAGTTCCGGTGATGATCACGTTTGGTCGTGCGATCGCGGTGTTGGTAGCAGTTGCCGCTGCACATCCAGATCCAAATACAGTCAAATTATAATAACGGTTCTTATAAATCCCTGTATTTAAAGTGCTAACAGATGAATTTGTACCTGTGTAACCAATACCCCCGTTATCAAAACAAATCTCTATGATTATATTGCTGGTGCCATCCCAATAATGAGGTGTAGTAAAGGTAAAGGTATTCACACCGACAGCCAAATTTACCGTTGCTGATGGAAAACAGGTAGTAACAGGAGTTTCCCAGACATTGTAACCTACAGCAAGAGGATTAGGGAACACCGTTGTAGCGGTATTCTTCATCTTGATCGTAAAGTTGTTGATCGTTGAAGTACCGAGTGAAATGATGTTGAAACCTATGGCACTGATATTTCCAGCACAAAATCCGGCATTGGTCAGTTCTGTGGCAGAATACAAAAATTGTTTCCTGTTATCGGCATATTG